>NZ_KI965879.1:0-128520 GCF_000524665.1 Alcanivorax sp. 97CO-5 | reverse complement strand
ATAATGACTCGCCAGAACGGAAAGGTGATCGAACAACAATTCGATTATGTGGTGGTCGGTGCGGGCTCGGCTGGGTGTGCAGTGGCTGCCCGCCTTTCCGAGAGCGGCAGTTACTCGGTGCTGCTACTTGAGGCGGGGCCAGAGAGCCGGCGGAACCCCTTCGTTAACATGCCGCTGGGGTTCCTGCAGCTGATGTTTAGCCGCCGCTTTAACTGGCAGTTCAATACCGAACCGCAGCGTCACATGTATGGCCGCTCACTGTTTCAACCGCGCGGGAAGATGCTTGGTGGCTCCAGTGGCATGAACGCGCAGGTTTATATACGTGGCCATGCTCGTGACTATGATGATTGGGCGAGAGAGGGATGTGAGGGGTGGTCGTACGCCGATGTGTTGCCGTACTTCCGAAAAACCGAGCATTACGAACCGCCGTTGGCACCGGCTGAAGCAGAGTTCCATGGCGAAGGTGGGCCTCTCAATGTGGCCGAGCGACGTTATACGAACCCGCTAAGTTCGGCGTTTGTTGAGGCTGCGGTACAGGCAGGGCACCCGCACAATAAAGATTTTAACGGCAGAGAGCAGGAAGGCGTAGGTTTCTACTACGCTTACCAGAAGGACGGAGCGCGCTGCAGTAATGCGCGTGCCTATCTCGAGCCTGCGGCAGGGCGTTCCAACCTTACGGTTCGTAGTGGTGCTCATGTTACAAGTGTGCTGCTTGAGGGTTCCCGCGCTACCGGTGTCGAGTACCGGTCTGCCACGGGGCTGGTTCAGGTCCGAGCAGGGCGCGAAGTTGTGCTTTGCGGCGGCGCGTTCAATTCTCCACAGCTTCTGATGCTATCCGGAATCGGCCCACGTGAGGAATTGTCCAAACACGGCATTGAGTTACGTCATGCGCTGGAGGGTGTTGGGCAGAATCTTCAGGATCATATTGACGTATTCATGCGTGTCAAAGCACGCAGTCGCCAGAGTATCTCCATGCATCCCAGCTATTGGCTCAAGGGAATGCGGGCGTTACTGCAGTATTTGACCGGGCGGCGCGGTGTATTGACAAGCAACGGTGCTGAGGCCGGCGGTTTTATCCGCTCTCGGCCTGAGGAATCCATACCCGACCTGCAATTGCACTTCGGGCCTATGTTGTATGCTGATCATGGCCGGGACTTTAAGACGGCGATGAGTGGTTATGGCTATATCGTCATGATTTACGGGCTTCGGCCATTGTCGCGTGGGCGTGTCGGTTTGCACAGCGCAGACCCGCTCCAGGCGCCGCTGATCGACCCTAACTATATGGCCGAGACGGCCGACGTTGAGCAGCTGGTTCGTGGCGTTCATTTGGTGCGCAAGATCCTAGCCCAGCGAGCGCTCGAGTCGCACCATGAGGTTGAAATTTCGCCTGGGTCGGCGTTGAAGAGTGATGATGATCTGGCTGAATGGGTGAGGACTAGCGGTGAGTCGGCATACCACCCGGTGGGCACGTGCAAGATGGGGGTAGATGCAATGGCGGTGGTAGACCCGCGTTTGCGAGTCCATGGACTGCAAGGCTTGCGAGTGGTTGATGCGTCCATCATGCCAACCTTGGTTGGTGGCAACACCAATCAACCGGCAACGATGATTGCTGAGAAGGGTGCAGCCATGATCCTTGAGGATGCCAAGCATACTGACGGTTGAGTGGCGTGTGCCGTGCAGCGCGGCGCGTTGCACCACCTCGTGCCATAATCGCGACAGCTAAACCCGTGAACTCACCTACTCATCTCATTAGAAACGGTGCTTATTTACATAATTTGGCCCAAGGCACAGATAAAGAGAGAAGCATGGAAAACGAAAAACAAGATGCCACTGTCATCGTTGGAGGCGGGCACGCAGCAGGTGCGTTGATGACAGCCTTGATACAAAAGAAATATCCACACGAGGTGGTTCTGGTGGGCGAAGAGCCTTATCCGCCCTACCAGCGCCCGCCTTTATCCAAAACGTATCTGTCAGGAGAGGTTAACGAGGAATCTCTCTATTTGAAACCGCGCTCGGTGTATGAAGGTGCGGGGCATCAGTTGCGACTTGGTGTGCGCGTTGAGAACATTGATCGAGACAACAAAACCCTTACATTGTCAGATCAGAGCACACTGAAATATGGCCGACTGATTCTTGCCACAGGTTCACACGTTAGGCGTCTTAATGCGCCTGGATCTGAATTAAAAGGCATCCATTATCTGCATGACATTGCTGATACGGATACATTGCGCGATCAACTGTCACCAGGTACCCGTTTGGTTATTGTCGGTGGCGGCTACATTGGCCTTGAGGTTGCAGCCAGTGCCAGCAAGAAAGGCGTTGATGTTACGGTGCTGGAAGGCGCTGAGCGTCTAATGCAGCGAGTTACGGGCGTTGAGATGTCTTCGTTTCTGTATGCTAAACACAGTGGTTCTGGCGTGGACGTGCGTCTTAATACTGCTGTCACCGGCTTCAAAGCTGGAGATCAGGGGCGAGTGGCTGGCGTAACGTTAGCAAATGGCGAAACGGTTGACGCAGATGTTGTGCTTGTCTCGATTGGCGTTATACCCGAAACGGCTTTGGCTGAGGCTGCCGGCCTATCCTGTGAAGACGGTATCCTGGTGGACGAATATGTCCGCACTTCTGACCCAAGCATCCTGGCGATAGGTGATTGCACTCGTCACCGAAACCTTTTCTTCGAGAAAATGCAGAGGCTCGAGTCCGTTGCTAACGCTGTCGATCAAGCACGTACTGCGGCAGCGACCTTGATGGGAGAGGATAAGCCCTACGATAGCGCTCCATGGTTTTGGTCGAATCAATATGATGTTCGTTTGCAAATGGTGGGGCTCTCGCAGGACCATGATGAACGAGTCATGCGTGGCAGCACGGAAGACAAAGCTTTTGCGGTGTTCTATCTCCGTGAGGGCTGTGTGATTGCCGTTGATGCGGTGAATATGCCCATTGCGTTTATGGTTGGAAAGCAGTTGGTTCAGCACCGTAAGAGTATTAGCGCTGACGTGTTGAGTGATCTGGATGTTGAATTAAAGTCTTTGATCTGAAACCGGTAGTGATTGCCGTTTGTGGCGGTGGCACGGGCTACCGCTACAAGGCAAGGTTGGGAACAAAGGAGATAGAGGGTGAAGTATTCCAATGTTCCTTTCTTATTCGGTGCTAGAACCTTTCGGTAATCTTCGCGGCTAAAAAACTGGCTGGATGAATGAGCTGGAAATAGATTCACCGTAGAATTCTGGGATAACGACTTTTTCTTCATAAAGATAAAAGTCGTTATCCCGGAAGCCGCAAGCAGCGGCCTTTTTTCTCGTCGCCATACCGTCTACCGCCATATGGCTGGTTGCCTCCCCCTCCCGCACGTGATTACCCCCTCCCTGTCGAATTTGGCCGATTACCACCAGGAACAAACAAAGGCAACACGGGCGTTTTGACTTGTGAACGCCAAACGCTATAGGTATTGGGTGACTTAATGCTGGCGCGGGCTTCCACAGTGCCGTTTCGGCATACGTTTTTTAGCGGGTAATTGTCTGTTTCAACTTCCTGATTCGATTTATCAGTGACGGACCCCTTGCCTTCGAACTTAGCTCACCACTGATAATTCAACGCTGTGCTCGGGGATACCCCGGAGACTGGTATTCCCGCCTCATGCTGCTCGAGATTCGTTAGAATCTGACTGCCGGAAAATAGAGGCGTCTTCATCGTAAAAGTATCGAATCAAAACCTCGATAAATTTTTCGGGGAGAGCGCGTGCGGTGAACCTTTCTTTATTGTAGAGGCCATTATTCTGGTTAGTGCTGTGAATGCCGCAGCTAGAGAGGCCGATAATGTTTGGTAATGGCATCGAGTCGATGTGTAGAATGGAAGCGAACATTTTAGATCATGCAGGTAGCAGCGATGGATTTTGAAGCGGCTCTTCAGCCTTCTGAATATATAGATTCTGACAGCCCATCGGTGATCAGTTTTGCTGAAACTGTGGTGGGTGACGAGACGGACCCGATAAAAAAAGCGGTAAAGCTATACTACGCGGTGCGTGATGATATTCGCTACGATCCGTATCGGATTTGTTTCTCGCAAGAGGGGTTAAAGGCAAGCACGACGCTGGCCAATGGCTATGGTTACTGTGTGGCAAAGGCTGTGCTGCTTGCCGCTGCCAGTCGGGCGGTTGGGATTCCTTGCCGTTTGGGCTTTGCCGATGTGAAAAATCATCTGAGCTCTGAAAAGCTGAAAGAGATGATGCAAACAGATGTGTTTGCTTGGCATGGCTATACGGAGTTGTATATCGATACCCGCTGGGTAAAAGCGACTCCGGCGTTTAATCAATCACTTTGCGATAAGACCGGTGTAAAACCGCTTGAGTTTGATGGCATTCATGACTCTGTATTGCATGCATTTGATCAGGCCGGCAATCGTCATATGGAATATTTGAAAGAACATGGCGTTTTTGATGATCTTCCATTTCAGCAAATTCTTGCGGATTTTAAGAAGTATTATCCGGCCTTTAAGGGGTTGTTCGGTTCGTCTGCTGCTGTTGCGGTTGAAGGGCGTTTCGAGGATGAAGCGTCGGCGGGTTAACGATGGGGCGAGGTATTTACACGCTGATGGGTATGCAGTCATTGCTGCCGATCAACAGGTGTTGAGAATAGAGGATGGTGGGTGAGAATTATGTTTCACCCACCATTATGGGTTGGATTATGGTGGGTTTGAGCGGATGTCTCTGGACTCTAATTTAATAAAATTTCAATAAGTACAGGGTTTTAAGGATGGGGAGGTTACTCGATATTCTGGATCTGCTCATTGAGTAGCGGCCTAGACCCTAACAAACTCAACGAGTTATCGAAAAGAAACCGTTCAAAAATGCCTGTTTGCCCACCAAACTGCCCACCACTTGCCTATGGCTTTTACTAAATCTTAGTGGTTAGCAATGGAAAAACAGTGCCGTTTTTATGCTGCTGTTAGAGCTAAAACATAGCAGTTTTGAAGGGCTTTATCGAGCATGATTTCCGTCAACATAGCTTTGCCATTTTTTCACTGGTTCTACACGATAGTAATGAGTCAGCAGAAAGCTCACTTAGCCTGAAATGGGCATTATGGTATCCATTTTAATAGAAATAAGCTCAATATGGATACTATGGTATCCAAGAGAGATAAGACTGAGTGTCGAATGGTAAGCATCAGGTCTACAAATTGTTATCCCTAAGGTAACTTTGTGTAGACCTTCGGGGCTAGGCAACGTGCCTTTACCATCTCTGAGGTAAATACTGCGTGAAATACAAAGGCATCACGATATTGGTTTGTTCTAACGCTGAAGAGCCTTGTGTACCCGTTAACTTAAAGGTTTTATTTGGAGTACATTTTTCAACGTAGGATGCCAACGATTTTGCTCTTGTACGTTTACCACTTTTGACTTCCACAGGGATGATATCGCCTTCATCGGTCGCCAAAATAAATTCGATTTCGGCGCGGGCGTCATTCCATGAATAGCTTGGGTCAACGCCAATAGCTGTGAGCTCTTGTTGCACAAAGTTTTCAGCCACATAGCCTTTGTATTCATAGTTTTGTTGCTTAATCTCTTTATAACTGCTGCCCAGCATATGATTGAGCAGGCCCACATCAAACAGAAATAGTTTAACCATATTGTCTTTTTTATAGGCCGCCAACGGAGATTTAGGTAATCCTTCAATAGGGTAGTTTGGCAAAGCTAAGCGGCAGCAGTTAAGCCAATGGATCGCGGTTTCAAAATCGCTATAACGAGATTTACGCTCATGCACATGCTTAAATTTAAAGCGTTTAACTGACTCATCGCTGACAAGTGATAGCTGGGCTGGAATGCTATTAAACACCGATTCAATCAGTGTGGCATCGACCTTGCCCGCGTACTTACCGAAATCGCGGCGATAACCTTCAACTAAATCGGCATGAATTTTTGTGACTTTTTCAACACGCTCTAGAATGCTTGAATCCTTAAACTGATACCAAGCAGAAACGGCTTCCGGCATACCACCGGTAAAAAAATAGTCGGTTAGTTTATCCATCAATTTAGTGTGCACCGCCGGTGTGCTTGCTTGACTATCAAATGCTTTGATCAGTGTTTGCTCGTTGGATGCGTAAATAAATTCTTGGAAGGTCAATGGTCGTAAATTGTATTGTTCTACCTTGCCCACAGGGAAGGTGTTGAGCAAACCAATATTTGAACCGCTGGCTGCGACAAAATAGGACGGTGCTTTTTCGGCAAAATACTTCAGCGAAGTTACGGCTCGTTCACATTCGCCAATTTCATCTAATATCAGCAAGTCGGTGTCTGGATTGAACGCTTGGTTGGTTAACAACTCAATGTTCATTACTAGCTCGTCAGGTGACAACGAGCCATCGAACGCTTCTTTGTAAGCTGGGTTTTCAAGGAAGTCGATACGAAGGATGTTGGCAAAGGTATTCCCAAACAACTCTTGCAGTAGATAGGTTTTACCTGTTTGTCTTGCGCCATCGATCAATAATGGCTTGCGCACAGGTTGACTTTTCCATGCTATTAGGGCGTTGAGTAAGTTGCGCTGCATTGTCATTTCCCGCCAATTAAGACTGTTAACTGCCTGTAGTATAACTCAGTCTACACTTTTACGCGCAGAAAAGTGCGGAATTTTACATTTTTATGCGCATAAAAGTGTTATGACGTTATCGTTGGGCAAGGCTTTCCCTTTTGAGATGGCTTTGGGCACTTACCCTTTGGGCATCTGGGGCAGTCTGGGCAAAGCCTTAGTTCACGCCACTTAGGCACACACTAACCCTGCCCACAGGGTATTTATCACCAGGGGCTTTATGTAAATTCTGGGGCAGCTCGCTACCTGCACCCTCAGAAAGCTGCACGATCTGGGCATTTATCTGCCTACTGCGTCCGTTTAGTACTGGCAAACTCCTAACTGAACTTAACAGAACAGTGAGGAAGCAAACGATGAACCCAACTACACAATCATCCACCACATCAACACACCCAGCGCGTCAGCAGCGGATTTTGCGCTTGCCCGAGGTAAAGGCAAAAACAGGCTTTGGCCGCAGTACCATTTATGCCCTGATGGCCAGCGGTGAATTTCCCCGCTCCATTCGTATTGGTGCGCGTGCCGTGGGCTGGTTAGAAAGCGATATCGACCAGTGGATTGAAACCCGCCGTATCGGTGCTGCTTATGGCCGTGGATAAACCATCAGCATCAACCCCGTTACCTGCCAATGAGATAAATAACAACATGCCAACATTACCGGCTGGTTTTGCCTATAACGCGCAAAACTGGCTGGTGATGCAACCAACGGGGCAAGATAGCCCAGTTAAAATTTGCTCTTGGCTGCAAGTGGCCGCCCGTACCCGCGATCCGCAAGGGGACAACTACGGCTATTTATTACACTGGTTAGACGATGACAATCGCCATCGTTACTGGGCCATGCCCGCAGAACTATTGGCCGGAGACGGCAGCGAGTACCGCCGAATTCTCCTTAGCCGAGGCATGCGGCTAAGTAACAGTGTCAAAGCGCGGCAGCTGCTCTCGCTGTTTATTCAACAAATGGGCGAACTGGCCACGCAAAAGGCCATCAGCGTGAACTGCATTGGCTGGCATCACCACGCTTATGTGCATCCGCGCCTCACCTTTTACCCAAGCGAACACAGCAACAACCCGCGCATGGTGCTGCAAACCATGCACCCGATAGAAGGCTTTATTCAACAAGGTAGTAGCGACAGTTGGCGCCAGCACGTTGGCCGCTATTGTCTGGATAACCCGCTATTAATCGTTGGTGTCTGCGCTGCACTGGCCGCACCTTTGTTGCACTTGTGCGGGGTGGATGGTTTTGGTTTACACCTCTATGGTGCCAGCAGCACTGGTAAAACCGCAGCGCTGTATCCAGCATTATCGGTGTGGGGCGAGCCTAATCAACTGCGCCACAGTTGGCGTGCCACGGCCAACGGTTTAGAAGGCACTGCGTTAGCACATAACGATGCCTTGCTGGCGCTCGATGAAATGGGCGAAGTTGACCCAAAAGAGGCAGGCGATGTCGCTTATATGCTTGCCAATGGTCAGGGCAAAACCCGTGCAGGCAAATACGGTGAAATGCGCTTACCCGCCCGTTGGCGCTTGGTGTTTTTATCCACTGGCGAAGTGACGCTTGAAAGCCATCTTGCCAGTATCGGCAAGCGTGTAAAAGCAGGGCAGCAAGTGCGCGTGATTGATCTCAGTGCCGATGCTGGAGCGCAAATGGGCGTGTTTAACCAGAGTCATGGTATGAACGCTGCCGATTTAGCCGATCATCTAAAACAGCAAAGTCGCCAACATTACGGCTGCTTGGCCTTGGACTGGTTACGGTATTTAACGCAGCACGGCGCACAGGTGCGACCCGTTTTCCAAAACGTACGCCAACGCTTTTTAGCCAGCTTACCACCCGAGGCTGACGGCCAAGTGCGTCGAGTTGCCGAAAAATTTGCCTTACTGGCCAGCGCAGGCTTGTTAGCCATTCAAGCCGAAGTACTCGATTGGCCAACCCAAAATGTCGAAGCCGCCTGTTTAAGCCAGCTTAACCAATGGATACTCGCTCGCGGTGGTGTGGCCGCCAATGAAGACCAACAAGCCATTCGCCAAGTACGCAGTTTTATTGAGCAGCATGGCGAAAGCCGATTTACGCCTAAGCAAACCGGTTACAGCAGCCAAGTACGCCAACGCGCGGGTTGGATAGACACCAGCGGCCCACAAACCCTCTACCTGTTTTACCCAACCGGCTGGCGTGAAGCCACCGAAGGCCTAAGCCCTGATCGCGCCGCTAAAGCACTAATGGCCGCAGGCTATCTAATCCCCGATGGTAATCGGCCACAGCGCAAAGTCAGCCTGCCCGACAACACACGCCCGCGAATGTACTGCGTGAAAGGCAGCATCTTGGATGACTAAAAAGGTAATGACCCCTGCATGGGCTTGTCGCCTTGTAATGCACCGCCTGTCAACATAAGGGCTGGGTTCAGTTTGTAGTCCATTGCAGACAATACCGCCAGAGGCATTCCCGTGAACCGCTAGCGTACCAACAACCAGCACCGAGCGAATAACAAATGAGCTCAATTATTTGGTTTTAACTCAAATAAGTTGAGAATAATCATAATCGTGGTAGGGTAAGCAACAGTGAAAAATCCCCAAGTTTATGGTTAAGAAAACACCGTGGAGAGAGCATGATCCGCTGCCACCTAGCCCGATTAATGGGTGAGAGAAAAATGCGCATTAGCGACGTGATGCGAGAAACCGGCCTAAGCCGTACCACCGTCACGCTACTGTACAAAGAAACCGCGCTCAAGGTGGACTTAGAAGCGCTCGATAAGCTGTGCGAGTTATTTAACTGCCCTCTAAGCGATTTGCTTGAGCAGGTTCCGAATTAAAACGACTACAAGGAATGTTATGGCCTTCAATACCAAAAAATTCAATGAAGATAGCCGAGTAAAAATCCCTGCCATACTGCATCTGATGCGTCTAGGCTACCAATACCTATCACTTAAAGGGCAAAGCTGGGATCTCGACACCAATATCTTCCCTGACGTATTCAAAACCGCTATCGGCAAAATTAACCCGGGTATTGAAGATGCAGAAGCGGGTCGTTTGCTAGAAGATGTCAAACTACTGCTCGATAACGAAGACTTAGGCAAAGCCTTCTTTGAGCGCTTGTCAGAGCGTTCAAATACTAAGCTGATCGACTTTGAAAACTTCAATAACAACACCTTCCATGTTGTTACCGAGCTAACGTGTCAAAACGGTGATGAAGAATTCAGGCCAGACATCACGCTGCTTATCAATGGCATGCCGTTAGTGTTTATCGAGGTGAAGAAGCCAAATAATCGCGAAGGTATCTTGGCCGAGCGCGACCGCATCAACAAACGCTTTCAAAACCCTAAGTTCAAGCGCTTTGCCAACATCACCCAGTTTATGATTTTCTCCAATAACATGGAGTACGACGACGGCGACCCAGAACCCGTGCAAGGTGCCTTCTATGCCAGTAGTTCTTACCATAAGCCGGTATTTAACTATTTCCGCGAAGAAGAAATCTTAAACTTAACCGCCTTGCTGAAGCCCGTATCGGATGATGACGAGCTAAAAGTCTTAAAAGACAACAATCTGGAAGTGATCCGCAGTAACCCAGAGTTCCAGACCAACAAGCAGCCCGATCGCCCAACCAACCGCATTTGTACCTCTTTACTCAGTCGTGAGCGTTTAGCCTTTATTTTGCGTTACGCATTGGCCTATGTGTCTGAGTCAGACGGGTTACAAAAACACATCATGCGTTACCCGCAGTTGTTTGCCACCAAAGCTATTGAACAAAAGCTAAGCGAAGGCGTTAAAAAAGGTATTATTTGGCACACCCAAGGCAGTGGTAAAACCGCCCTAACGTTTTACAACGTGCGCTTTTTAACTGACTACTTCCAAAAGCAGCAAGTTATTCCTAAGTTTTACTTTATTGTTGACCGCTTAGACCTACTGCAACAAGCGCAGCGTGAATTTACCGCCCGTGGTTTAACCGTTCACACCATCAACTCGCGGGATGCCTTTACGCGTGACATCAAAGCCACACAGGTGATCCACAACCATTCTGGCAAGCCAGAAATCACCGTGGTAAATATTCAAAAGTTTAAAGATGACCCAGATGTAGTCAGCACCAAAGACTATAACGTAACGATCCAGCGCGTGTATTTTTTAGATGAAGTACACCGCAGCTATAACCCCAAAGGCAGTTTTTTGGCCAACTTGAGTCAGTCAGACAGCAACGCCATCAAAATTGGCCTAACTGGCACGCCGCTATTGGGGGATGACTACAACTCACGAGCCTTGTTTGGTGACTACATTCACAAGTACTACTACAACGCGTCTATTGCCGACGGCTACACCTTGCGCTTAATTCGAGAAGAGATCAGCACCCAATACAAAATCGAATTGCAAAAAGCCCTTGAAGAAGCCGAAGTGAAAATGGGCGATGTCGATCGCAAGCTGATTTACGCCCACCCAAGCTTTGTTGAGCCCATGCTGACTTACATCGTAAACGACTTTGAAAAAAGTCGTGGCGCATTAAACGATACCAGCATTGGTGGCATGGTTATTTGCGACAGCTCAGATCAAGCCAAGCAGATGTTTGACATTTTTAATGGCGTTTATGCTGAAACGCCTATACTGCCGCAAACATCCAATTCAAATAGCCAGCTACTCGAAGTCGCTGAGCCTGCGCCAACCAGTTATGCCGAATCGGTTAAACAAGCGCAAAAGGTAAAAAACGCCGCGCTGATTTTGCACGACATTGGCACGAAAGAAGAACGTAAAAACTGGGTAGAAGACTTCAAAGCAGGCAAAATCGACTTTTTGTTTGTGTACAACATGCTACTCACCGGTTTTGACGCCAAGCGCCTGAAAAAGCTTTACCTTGGTCGGGTGATCCGCAAGCACAACCTGCTGCAAGCGCTCACACGAGTGAACCGCACTTACAAAGATTTCCGCTACGGTTATGTTGTGGATTTTGCTGATATTCGTAAAGAGTTTGACGCCACCAACAAAGCCTATTTCGATGAGTTACAGTCGGAGTTGGGCGATGAGATGGAGCACTACTCACACCTGTTTAAATCTCAGGAGGAGATCAAGCAAGAAATCGAGCATATCAAAGACGTACTGTTCCGTTTTGATACCGACAACATGGAAGAGTTCTGCAATCAAATCAGCCAAATACAAGATCGCGACACCGTACTGGCGCTAAAAAAAGCCTTAGCCGATGCCCGCAGCTTGTATAACCTTATTCGTTTGCAAGGCGAGTATGACTTTCTTGATGAACTGGATTTTGCCAAGCTCAATGTGTTGTATCGTGAAACCAGTAATCACTTGGACTTACTCAATCTCAAAAACGACTTAGAAAGCGGCGAAGATACCAGCAACTTGCTCAACCGCGCATTAGAAGATGTGATCTTCAAGTTTGTAAAAATCGGCGAAGAAGAGTTGGTACTGGCCGACAAACTGAAAAATACTTTGCGCCAAACCCGCGAAGCACTGGCCAGCAATTTTGACCAGCAAGACCCGCAGTTTATTAGCTTAAAAGAAGAGCTAGAGCGTCTGTTTAAGAAGAAAAACTTAAGCGAAGTCACTCAAGATGAAATGGTTGCCAACATCGACGCGCTGAATAAAATTCACGACCGCGTCAAAGAGCTCAACCGCCAAAACAACCAACTTCGGCAAAAGTATCTTGGTGATGCCAAGTACACTCGTATTCATAAACGCTTACAAGAGCGCCAGCAAAGCCAAAGCGATATTAGCGAATCAGAACGCAAAATTTTTGAAGCATTGGCAGGAGTAAAGCAAGATGCCGACGAGCAAGTGCTCAACAACAGCCAAGTGCTGGATAACGAAAGTTACTTCGAACGGCAAATGATGCCGCTGGTGATTGGCCGCTTTATGAAAGAACAGCAAATCAAACTTAACGCCGACGCCTCGCGTTACATTAACCACCTCGTCGTCGCAGAATATTTAAAAGAATTTAATACCGGCAGCCAAGCGTGGTAATGCGGGTAACACTGATTAGGAAGTAAACACCAAATGGTTGAATTAGAATTTCAGCAAAAAACCAAAACCCTGATTGATAGCTTAAAGAGCATCTGTGCCAACTATGGTTTAGGGAACGACGGTAACGAGTTTAAAATCATTACCCAAACCTTTTTGTACAAGTTTTTAAACGACAAATTCGCCTTTGAAGCAAAAAAGCTCGACGACACCATCGCTAAAGCTGAAAAGTGGGAAGAAGCCCTAGCAGCCATGAGCGAAGACGATCTCGACATGTTGCAACTGCAAATGGGTGGCAATACTGCACAATTAAAACCACAGCATTTTATAAGCTACCTGTTTAGCCAACAAAACGCCCCGGACTTTGCCAAGCTATTTGACGATACCCTTATCGACATTGCCATTACCAATAATGATGTGTTTGCAGTAAAAACCGATGGCGGCGCAAAAGTGGTGCTGTTTGACCGTATCAGTCAATACATTGCCGACGACTCAAAACGCGATGCCTTCTGCCGCGCCATTATCAATAAACTGGTGGAGTTCAGCTTTGAGCGAATTTTTACGCAAAAATTCGACTTCTACGCCACCATCTTTGAATACCTGATCAAAGACTACAACAGCAATTCCGGCGGCAAATACGCCGAGTATTTTACCCCTCATGCGGTAGCACGCATTATGGCGGAAATTTTAGTGCCACAAGATCAGCGCGGCACAGTACGCAATGTGAGTTGTTACGACCCATCGGCGGGTTCGGGTACGTTGCTTATGAACGTGGCCCACGCCATTGGAGAAAACCGCTGTAGTATTTACACCCAGGATATTTCACAAAAATCATCCAACTTACTGCGGTTAAACCTGATCTTAAATAACTTGGTGCACTCTATCCCCAATGTCATTCAGGGTAATACCGTTCAGCATCCCTACCATAAAGACGGTAAAGAGCTAAAACGCTTTGATTATATTGTTTCCAACCCGCCGTTTAAGCTCGATTTCAGTGACTTTAGAGATGAGCTAGACAGCAAAGAAAACAAAGAGCGCTTCTTTGCTGGTATTCCTAACGTGCCCAAAGCCGCTAAAGACAAAATGGCCATTTACTCGTTGTTTTTACAGCACATCATTGCTTCACTTAAACCGGGCGGCAAAGCAGCGGTCGTGGTGCCTACTGGGTTTATTACCGCCCAATCCGGTATCGACAAAAAAATCCGTGAGCATTTGGTGAAAAACAAAATGCTGGCGGGTGTCGTCTCCATGCCATCCAATATCTTCGCGACCACAGGCACGAACGTATCTATTCTATTCATCGACGCCAGCAACGATGGCGATGTAGTACTGGTGGACGCCTCAAACTTGGGTGAAAAAGTCAAAGACGGTAAAAACCAAAAAACCGTATTAACCGCTGATGAAGAACAACAGATTATTGATGTCTTTAACGCCAAAGAAACCATCGAAGATCTTTCGGTAGCGGTAAGTTACGACGAGATCGAAGCCAAAAACTATTCCCTAAGTGCAGGCCAGTACTTTGATGTTAAAATCGAATACGTGGATATTACCCCAGAGCAATTCGCTGAAAAGATGCAGGGCTTTACCAGTAACCTAGATAACCTATTTAGTCAGTCGCGTGAATTGGAAGCTGAGATTAAAAAGCAGTTGGCGGGATTGAAGTATGAGTGAATATCATAATAAAAAACTAGGTGATCTTGCTGCCGCAGGTCGATCTGTAATATCAGGCCCTTTCGGCAGTAATATTGGCCAGCGCTTTTTTCAGCAAACAGGAGTGCCTGTTATCAGGGGAAATAACCTAACTACAGACTTTAAAAAGTTTGTAGATGATGGATTTGTTTTTCTTACAGAGGAAAAAGCCGACGAGTTGAAAGCTGATGCAATAGCTGGTGATATCTTGTTTACTGCTGCAGGCACTATTGGGCAAGTAGGAATGATACCAGAGGATGCTAAATACCATAGGTATGTGATTTCGAACAAGCAACTCCGATTTAGAGTAGATAAGAATAAAGCAGACCCAAATTATGTGTTTTATTGGCTGGCAAGCCCTTGGATCTATCAAGCAATTCTGAACCGAAACACAGGAAGTACGGTTCCCCTTATTAATTTGGGCGTCATTAAGTCATTACCAATAAAACTACCAAGCCAAATTTCAGAACAGCGCTCTATTGCAAGATTATTTTCAATAATCGACAAAAAAATCGAACTCAACAACCGCATCAACGCCGAGCTGGAAGCCATGGCCAAAACCCTGTACGACTACTGGTTTGTACAGTTCGACTTCCCCGACGACTCACCACAAGGCCAAGGCAAACCCTACAAAACCTCCGGCGGCAAAATGGTCTACAACCCAACCCTAAAGCGCGAAATACCGGAGGGGTGGAGCGACAAAACGCTATCTGAAATAGCGAACATCACGATGGGTCAATCCCCAGAGGGGAGTTCGTATAATGATGAAGGCGTTGGAACCATTTTTTATCAAGGTTCTACAGACTTTGGTTGGTTGTTCCCTACCACACGACAGTACACGACAGCGCCTAGCCGCATGGCAAAGAAAGGCGACATCCTGTTAAGTGTTCGAGCACCAGTAGGTGATATGAATATTGCTAATACCGACTGCTGTATTGGTCGAGGTTTAGCAGCATTAAATAGCAAAACTGGCTCTGACGGTTTTCTGTTTTATGTGATGAAGTATTTCAAACAGATTTTTGACCGTCGAAACTCCGAAGGTACAACCTTTGGCTCTATCACAAAAAACGATTTGCATTCGCTGACACTTGCTTATCCAACTTCGGATTTGCTCAAAAAGTATGATGAGATCGTTACGAATTACAACAAAATGATATTTGAGCGAAGCCTCGAAAATAGAGAGCTAATAGCTCTCCGCGACTGGCTCCTTCCTATGCTAATGAACGGCCAAGTCACTGTGAAATAATTTAAGGATGGCGATATGGACATTGAAATTAAAAACTGTAACAACATCACGATAGCCAAAGTGGCTATCGTGCCGAGTAAGTTGAATATTAAGTTTGCTCCGAATGGAACCGGTAAAAGTACAATTTCTAAAGCCATCCAATATGCTGTAACAGATGACGAAAAAGCGCTTGCTGATCTTTTACCCTTTAAGTTTCGCGGCGAAAATGTAGATGATATCCAACCCGATGTGCTTGGTATTGAAAATATCAAAAGTGTTCTCTGTTTTAACGAAGAGTACGTGAATAAGTTTACTTTTAAGCCTGAAGAGCTCGTTAGCAATAGTTTTGATATTTTTATACGTACAGATGCTTATCAAGAAAAAGAGCGAGATATAGAAACCTTTACCAGTTTAGTTAAGCAACAATTTGCTAATAACACAGAACTGGAAGCGCTTTTATCAAATTTAAATGAATTGTCACGGGCATTTAAAGTTACCGCCAGTGGTGGTTTGGCCAAAACATCAACCGGTGCAAAGGCGCTCTCTAGTTCAAATAAAATTGACCATATTCCTGATGGATTACAACCTTACCAACCCTTTATTCAAAGTTCAAATTGTGTAAATTGGATTGATTGGCAAGCTAAAGGGCATAAGGAATTTTCTGGCTTATCAGATTCTTGTCCTTTTTGTACAAGTGATGCGGCAAGCAAGAAAGATCAAATAGCAAATGTAAGCAAAGAATACGATAAAAATTTAATTAAAAATCTTGTGAGTGTTATTGATGTTATCAATAAGCTTGGTGAATATTTTTCAGATGCAGCAAGGAAAAATCTAGATGTTATTAAATCGTTAAAAAACGGGCTCGAAAAAGAGCATGAAACCTTTATAGTAACTGTTAAATCACAGATTGACGACTTGGTAGCCAAACTGGAAAAACTCAAAGGCTTAACAGGATTTGATTTTAATGAAGGAGAAAATGTTAAACAAAAATTGCAGGGTTATATAATCGACCTTCAGTTCTTCGATACTTTAAATTCGGTTAAAACCAATGAAACAATATCCACAATAAATTTATCAATTGAACAGCTACTTAAGCAAGCAGGCCCTTTGCAAGGAAAAATTAATCTTCAGCGCAAAGAAATGAAAGAATTAGTTGAAAAGCATCAAACTGATATTAATAATTTTCTTACATTTGCAGGTTATCGCTACCAGGTCGCAATTGTTGGTGAAGGCGAACAGGCGCAGTTAAAATTACGACATATCGATAATTCGACTCATCTTAGCGGTGGAGGTCAGCATTTAAGTTTTGGTGAACGCAATGCCTTTTCAATAGTACTTTTCATGTATGAATGCCTAGCTAAAAAACCTGATTTAGTAATACTTGATGATCCGATATCGTCTTTTGATAAAAATAAAAAATATGCAATTTTAGAGATGTTGTTTCGCCGAGATGCTAGCGATTGTTTAAAAAGCAAGACAGTATTGATGCTTACTCATGATGTTGAGCCTATTATTGATACTCTAAGGTCGGTACGTCGGAAGTTTAGTAACCAAGTTTTTGCGTCGTATTTATGCTTACGAAGCGGAGAAATTAAAGAGCAGTCTATTTCTAATGACGACATCAAAACCTTTGTTCAAATTTGTGAAAATGTATTTTCGTCTGAAAGTGACCCAATTATAAAATTGATATATTTGAGACGAAGATATGAAGTGCTGGGTGAGCTCGATAATGGGTATGAAGTTCTATCGAATGTGTTTAAAAAACGAGATGATCCAGAAGATTTTCGCATTCCTAGAAATGCAGAAGGGCTAAATACGCCGCTATCAAGAATTAATTTAAGTACTGGTATTAGTGATATACAACGCTTTATTTCTGAACTTCCAAGTGATTATCTATCCTTAGTTACTCTATTCAGTAATGACGAGAAAATAAAAGAGCTGTATCTACAAAGCAATAATGGCTATGAAAAACTACAACTGATTAGGATTTTGTTAAATATAGAGGAAGTTGAAAATTCGGTGATTAGAAAATTCATCAACGAAACTTATCATATTGAAAATGAGTTTATATTTCAGCTTGACCCAACACGCTTCGACCTTATTCCCGAGTACGTTGTGGATGAATGTGACAAAATTTTAGAAGAATTCAGCGAGGGGAGCTCGAATGGCTAAAGACCTAACCGCATCATCCCATGACCGCCAAAATATCCTTAACAACCGCTACGCCCTGCAACAAGCCGAGCAGCACTTAGGTTTGGGTGGTGTGATCTTTGAAGGTGAGACGGTATTCACCAAAGCTCAGGTGGTTGCCTTGTATGATGTAAGTGAGAGTACCATTGAGAAGTACCTTGTTAGCCATGCAGACGAGTTGAAAGTCAATGGTTACACCTTGCTTCGAGGGAAAAAGCTTAAAGAATTCAAAGAGTCACTCGATGGTACCGTAATCAATTACGGTACCAAAACTCGCTTTGATCCACACATCATTCTCCGGCCCACAAAGGTGGTGCAGCAGCGCTAGGTTGATCTGATGGCTGATCACGTTGCCGTTTCGTTTTCCGTTGTCTTTTCTCAAACCTCTAAGTAATAACCCTGTGCATGATTTTCCTATTTGCTCCGGCGAACTGGGCAGGCAAAAGGCGCGGTTTTGCTGTTTGGGGTGCAAGGTAGCGCGCTTTCCTGTTTTAGATAAAGGCGAAATGCACCAAAAGATGCAGGCGTTGGCGGGCGTGTTTGCTTGCAATGTTCTGGTTTGAATTGTGCCATCCACATATACAGGTAAAAAATCTGCCGGTAATAAATGCGCTGGTAACACAACCAAGCCGCCTTGCGCGTGGCCATCAACCTCAGGTAAAGGTAGCCAATACAGGTTTGGCCATTGCTCGGGGCTTTGCCATTTTTCTACGATCACTTGTGCGCCAATGCTGTTCAGCCATTGGTGAATCGGGCAGCCTAGGTGCGCTTGTTTAACGCGCGGTAACTGATAGGTTAGCCAGCGGGTTAAGCGTTCGGCCGCATTATCGCACTGGCTTAATGCTGGGTAGAGAGTAAACGCGCCATGCCCAACCAGTAAAGTGACCACCTGCTTTATCCATTCTCTATCCCAATCGTTAGCACTTGCCCATAACACGTCACTTATCACCTTGTTGGTTCGTCATGCCGTCTATTTTCAGTCGTCGGATGCAGACTCGGTGGTGAAATAGATGAAAGAAATGGCCATCAAACTAACCAGTCAAATCGGTTTTTTGTTATGACCTGTGCGCGGCAACTGATTGAAATATATCGTCCAATGCAGCTCTGTTTAGCGGCATTTGGCTAGTGCAAAAAAATCGAGACGCCAAACGATCGTTTGCATTCTGGGTTTAAAAAATCAAACGGTTTGTACTTTGATGCCGAGGTTGGTTTAGGGTGCAAAAAGTGCCAAACCTTGCTTTGTGCCAGTACCGGCAAGGCTTAGCAGCGTTGGATTTCAATCGAGAAGCCAAACAGTAAATGGGCTAATTTCCCTGTTTGGCGTTTCGATCCAAAAGCCAAACGGATAGTGGTTTTGGCGTATGGGGGTAAAGGCATGGGGAAGTGTGTTTGCGAACACGCGAATGATTGCTCTGCAAAACCAATCGACAAAAACGCCAACTTGGTTTATATTTTTAAAGTTATTTTAGTTTTTATAAACCAGAGGTCTGTATGATTGGAGAGCGCATAAAACGAGCCCGTGCAGCCGCTGGCCTGTCGATGCAGGCCTTGGGTGAGCAAGTTGGTATTAGTGCCAACATGGTTAAGAAATACGAGCACGACCAGAGCATGCCTTCGTCGGGAGTTTTACTTAAATTGGCGACGGCTTTGTCGGTTCGTACTGAATACTTCTTTCGCCCAGCACAGGTGACTTTGGGGGAGGTGGAGTATCGTAAAAAAGCCTCAGCTTCAGCTAAGTTGCTAAAGAAGATTGAGTCCGATGTGGTTGACCAAGCTGAGCGCTGGTTATCACTTAAAAATGTATGGCCAAACTTCCCGATAGCGAGTTTTAACTACCACCCCGACGTTCCTGTTGTAAGCACTTTAGACGCAGTAGAGCAGGTTGCTGCTAAAGTCCGTACTGATTGGCAGTTGGGTATGAATCCATTACCAGACTTAATCGACTTGCTTGAGTCTAAAGGTATTCTGGTGATTGTCAGTAACGTACCCCAAGCCGATAAATTTGATGGGTTACAAGCCAAAATATCAGGGCAGCCAATTGTTGTAGTGTCTTCTCATTGGCCTGGTTGCCGTCAGCGGTTTACATTGGCGCATGAACTTGGCCACCTTGTTTTACATGGCTTACTCGATGAATCCATTGACGAAGAGATGGCCTGCAACCGCTTTGCTTCTGCGTTTTTACTGCCCGAAGTAGGCCTTTTTCAGCATCTAGGAGAGCGACGTTCGAACGTAGACCCCAAAGAGCTGTATTTCCTGAAACATGAATATGGCCTAAGCATGGCGGCTTGTTTGTATCGCAGTGCCGACCTTGGTGTGATCACCGAAGAGAAAAAACGCCAAATATTTATACAGTTCTCAAAAAACGGTTGGCGTAAGCAGGAGCCAGGGAATCCTTATCCACAAGAACAGACATTATTGTTTGAGCAGTTGGTTTATCGTGCATTGGCAGAGGGAATTGTTAGTGAATCGAAAGCCGCTGAGCTGTTACAGATGTCAGTGATGGCATTGCATAAGCAGCGCCAAATGTTGGCTGAGGCTGTTTAAATGTATTTGTTGATCAGTGATGCCAATATTCTCATTGATCTCGAAGAAGGCCAATTGTTAGGCATCTTTTTCAATTTGCCTTACCAGTTCAAAGTTCCAGATGTGTTATTCCACGAGGAGTTAAGCGATCAACATGGCTATTTACTCGAGTTAGGCTTGTTATTGGGTGAGTTAAGCCCTGAGTCTATGATGTACTCATTTGAACTGAGGCAGAAGTATGCTGGCCCTAGCATGAACGATTGCTTTGCACTTGCGTTGGCGAAACAAGAACAGTGTCCATTGCTAACTGGGGATATGGCGCTTAGGAAGGCGGCTGAAAAAGAAGCGATATTAGTTCAAGGTACGCTATGGGTTGTCGAGCAGCTCGTCACCCATGGTGTATTGTCAGTTGAAGAAGCTCAAGCTGCCTACGATAAAATGGCAAAAGCTGGTCGTCGCTTACCTTGGGCGCTTGCAAAACAGCGTTTAACCCAATTATAAACTTTGCATAGCCCCGATTGCCCCATTCCTTGGGGCGGTTCACATCCCTCTTATTCACCCTCTAAAGCTCGGCATATCAAGTGTTGCCCCATTGTCCCAACTGCCCACGGTAAGTGAGCAAATGGGGGCTTGTTAGTTTCGCCTGATGGGCCTTTTCGGCATGCGACTGCGTTTGCCATCGAAAAAGGCCAATACTCTGAACCAATAGAGTGATTCTTCATAACCTAGGCTATACGTTGGGCGTGCAGGCGGGATGAGCCCCAGTTTGCGTCCTAGGCCGACAATCACGTAGAACGTGAGTTTTAGCGTCAGCCAAGGAGCGAGTACCACGAATACCATCAGGCAATGCCGAGTAAGTGCGTAGCCTATACCATAAGGCTGTTCGAGTAAGGCAATGCCAATACACCAACCAAGGCCTGCCAGCATGGCTATTGGAAAGGTAATGGGGGCGAGTCGCATCATCAGTTGCATGTTAACGCCCTCCTGTGTTGTGCTGTGAAGCGGGCTCAAAGTTCACCAGCGATTCGATCACATCAGCCACGGTTTGATGGGCAATACGGCGCTCTTCAAAGTAATCGTGGCGGTCGTAGATACCCTCAACGCCTTTTAGCTTATGGTTAAGACAGCGTTCGGCCACATTGCCTGCAATGCCCAAAGAGGCGGCAAGGCTGCGAAAGGTGCGGCGCAAATCGTGTACGGTGAAGTGTTCAAGTTTGCCCATTTTATTGGGAGGCTGCTTTTTGCGCCCAGGCTCGCGACCAAAGAGTTTAGAAATGGCACGGTTCAGTGTATCTGGCCCCATATGTGGACGATGGCTTGCTCGTCTGGCTGGGAAAACATAAGGCGAGCCACAAGCGCGGATTTGCAGCTCGTTAAACCAGGCAATGGCTTGGCGTGGTAAGGGAATGCTGATTGGCACGCCAGTTTTACTGCGTTCTTTGGGTAGATCCCATACGCCCGTGGTTAAGTCCATTTCACGCCACATGGCTTCACATAGTTCGCTTTTACGTACGCCCAACACCAAAAACAGACAGCAAGCGAGGTAGTTGTCGCGGCCAAAGCTATTGATATGGGTATGAAACACGCTAAAGGCGTAGTGAATTTCCTCTTTGCTGAGCATCCTGTCTTTACTGGACTCCACGCCACCGGCATCGTCCACGGTGAAGGCTGCGGCTGGGTTGTTCAGCGTTAAGTCGAGCTTTATCGCATGTCGAAACAGCTGCTTCATGTACATCAAGGTATCGTTGGCAATGGTAGGGCGGTTACTTTCTCGAATGCGCTCTAATACTTCGCGTACGTCACGTGCAGTCACCTCAGCAATACACTTAATGCCAATGACTGGGCTTATGTCTTTGGTGTAAACCCGATACGGAATCTTGGGATGCTTTAGTCGTCTACTCAGATCGGTTCGATACCAGTCATGGAACAGTTGATCCACGGTTTCAATGTCAGGTAACTCGATTTTCTGTTTTTCTAGAAGAGGATCTATGCCGTCACGTACTTCCTTTCGAAAGTATGCGGCGGCAATTCTGGCGTCTGCCAACGACATTAAAGGAAATTGCCCCAAGGTTGCTTCTCGTCTTCCTTTGGCTGTGGTGTAGCGGATCATCCAGTAAGGCGAGCCTTGTTTGCGGACGCAAAAGTATAGACCTTCACCATCTGAATATTTTTTGGGGTCGGCTTTGCTGTATGCAATAACCTGTTTTGCTGTGAGTTTTCCCATGTTTACTCCATAGTTGCTGAAATAATGGAGGGGGCAATAATGGCTGCCCACCACCGATTTGCTTATTGAATCAGCAGCTAACCTGTTGTGGTGGCGAGTTAAATGCGAAAATTGGGTAACTTACTGCCCACCAATTTGCTCACCGCAAAACGCTTATTGAGCCAAAATGAGGGGGCTGCCCACCATTCTGCTCACCACTAAACAGGTAGTTGGTAACGGACATCTGCAAACCGATTTGGACGGGAAAAATAAAAAAGCCCTGTATTTACAAGCAAATAACAGGGCTTCTAAGACATTCTTGGACGGGTAACTTTCTACCCAGGAACCTATTCGATGTTTTGGATCTGCTCCCTCATCTGCTCAATCAGCACCTTTAGCTCCACCGCTGCCGCTGTGGTTTCGCTGTCTACGGATTTGCTGCCCAGGGTGTTAGCTTCGCGGTTGAGTTCCTGCATGAGGAAGTCGAGCCGACGGCCGATATGGCCGCCTTTTTTGAGGATGCGGCGCACTTCGGTAACGTGGGTTAGCAGGCGATCGAGTTCTTCATCAACGTCCATCTTTTGCGCTAGAAGAACCAGCTCCTGTTCCAGGCGATCCGGGTCCGGGGAGTCAATGACGTCCTGGATGCGGCTGCGTAGGCGTTCACGTTGGGCTTCCTTGATGCGCGGGATGGCGGCTTTGACGATTTCTACTTGGACAATGATGCCGTCGAGCCGTTCTTCAATCAGTTTGCCTAGCTGTTCGCCTTCTCGGCTGCGGGTGTCGATCAGGGATTGCAGGGCTTCATCAAGCAAGGTTAGGGATTCGCGCTGCAGTAGCGCCACATCCAGCTGCCGGGTGCTGAGAACGCCGGGGTGACGGAGAATTTCCATGGGGTTGACCTGGCCGGAATGTTGGACCAAGTCTCCGACTCGGCGAGAGATGTCCGACAGCTGCTTCACTAGAGGCTCATTGAGTTCTAGGGCGGCATCGCTCTCATCTTGTTGGTAGCGTAGAGTAATTTCTACTTTGCCCCGGCCGAGCCTTTTACGGCAGCGTTCACGTACTGCGTTTTCCAGTGAGCGAAGGGCGTCGGGCAGGCGGGGGCTGACTTCAAGGTAACGATGGTTCACGGCTTTGATTTCCCAGACAAGGCCGTAGCCCTCAAGCGGGCGGTCGGCGCGAGCAAAAGCAGTCATGCTGCAAATCATGGTGAACCTCGTTGTTGTCAGTGGGGTGGAGCTCTGCGGTGTTTGCCTGCACGCTCCTGCAGTAATGGTCCCCTAGTCTAATGGAGACGGGTTTGGGTGCAAGGAAGGCATTGGCGTCGGTGTTTGCTACAATGGCGGCCCTTTCGTTTTTACTATTTCAGGAGATTCCATGCGCCCATCCGGCCGAGCCCCCGATCAATTGCGTGAGCTGAGCTTTACCCGCAACTACACCGTTCATGCCGAGGGCAGCGTATTGGTGGCGTTTGGGAACACTAAGGTGCTGTGCACAGCGTCCGTGGAAGATGGTGTGCCACGTTTCCTCAAGGGCAAGGGCCAAGGCTGGCTCACCGCCGAGTACAGTATGTTGCCGCGTTCTACCCACACCCGCTCTGGCCGCGAGGCGACCCGCGGGAAACAGGGAGGGCGTACCCTGGAAATCCAACGACTGATCGGCCGTTCCTTGCGTGCTGCGGTGGACATGAAGGCGCTGGGTGAGCGCACGATTTACCTAGATTGCGACGTACTGCAGGCCGATGGTGGCACGCGCACGGCATCCATTTCCGGGGCCTGTGTGGCGCTGGTTGATGCGTTTACTTACCTGCTGGAAACCAAGAAGATCAAAAACGACCCGCTGACCGGGTTAGTGGGTGCGGTGTCTGTGGGTATGTACAAGGATACCCCTGTGCTAGATCTAGATTACGCGGAAGACTCTAATGCAGGCACTGACATGAACGTGGTGATGACTCAGCAAGGCGGTTTTATCGAGATCCAGGGTTCAGCAGAAGGCGCGCCATTTACCCGCGAGCAATCTGACAATTTGTTGGAGCTGGCTGAAAATGGTATCGGTGAGATCATTAAAGCGCAGCAGGTCGCACTCGGCTGGTAAAAGCAAAACAAAGGTGCGTTTTGCACCGTGCGCGGCACGGTGCTTCACCGTTGAGAGCAAGTTACGTAGCACACAGGCTTGATTATGAAGAACTATAAAAAGCACTTTTTGCGCTTCGCGGAAGAGCGTAAGGCTTTGAAATTCGGTGAGTTTACGTTGAAATCCGGCCGTAATAGCCCGTATTTCTTTAATGCGGGAACCTTCAATAGCGGTGAAGCGCTTGCCCGGTTGGGACGTTATTATGCGGATGCGATCATGGCATCCGGGCTGGAATTCGATATGTTATTCGGGCCGGCCTATAAAGGTATTCCTCTAGTAGCGGCGGTATCCGTGGCGCTGGCCGAACACCATGGGCGGGATTACCCTTGGGCGTTTAACCGCAAGGAAGCCAAGGACCATGGCGAAGGCGGCTGGCTGGTGGGTGCGCCATTGCAGGGCCGAGTACTGGTGATAGATGATGTGATCACGGCCGGGACTGCGATTCGTGAAGTGGCGACGATGTTCGAGAAGACCGACGCGAGCATGGCGGGGGTGATGGTCGCACTGGATCGGCAGGAGTGCGGTAAAGAGCCCTCTGAGGCGGGCAAGGGCCTGTCTGCGATTCAGGAAGTTGAGCAAGCATTGGGAGTGCCAGTGGGGTCTATCGTTACCATGAGTGATATTGTCGCCTGGCTGGAACAGCAACCGGATAGCGAAGCCGTGGTGGAGCCTATGCGTGAATACCGGGAGCGCTATGGAGTGCAATAATAATGAGAATCGTCGTCCTGTTGATGGCGTTCATTTTGGTTTCGCCATTACTGCCTTCGTCAGTTTGGGCGCGTTCCGGGCAGCGCGCGAATGAGCGGATGCCGGATGGCGCCTACTTTCGACATGAAACCACGGATGGTGTGGTGCACTTGAACCGAACCCTGACGATGGATGCTATCCGCAACGGTTATCAGTTGTTGGATCAATATGGTCGGGTGCTGGAGGACGTGGAGGGCGTGGAGCTCAATGACGCCCAAGCCAAGGCCCAGCGGATGAAGCAGGCTCGCCAGGCACGGGAAGATCGCGATATGTTGCGATTATATGCCGGCCCGGAAGATGCGGAGCGGGCGCGGGACCGTAGGGTCGAAGCGCTGGAGCTCAGTATTAGTTACGAAGAGAATAATCTGGCTCAGTTACAGGCGAAGCTGGATGATGAGATTGCCACGGCGGCACGCAATGAGCGGGCGGGTAGAGAGGTGCCGGAGGTGGTTAAAGAAGCGATTGATCGGTTGCAACGGCAGATCATCACCGCGGAAAAAAAACTACGTGAGTTCGATCAAGAAATAGATCAAGCCAATCAACAATACGCGCCAATTATTGAGCGTCTTGAGGTTATTGAGAAAGGCCAGAATTAGGGCGGATAATGGTCGCCCTGATTCTGGTTTAGTGCGGAATGAAGCGGAGAAAGCTTGAAGAAAATAGCCACCACGGTGGCGAACGCCTTTAATTCCTTTTACCGAAACAAGGTGGGTTGCAATAGCGCCCATTGGGCCGGCCAGTCCTGGCCTGGCTTAATTTTGAAGCCAGAACGAACGAATTGCGCAATGCGTCCTTCGGCCACGGCCAGCAGTAGGTTGGCTGTGACGGTTGGGGTGGCTTGGGTGCGTAAACCTTCCTTCAGCTCTGCATCACGCAGTACTTTTTTTACTTGGCTTTCCACTCGGTCGTAGAATTGTTGGATGCGCAGGTGCAGGCGTGCGTTTTCACCAGTCAGGGCGTCGCCGGTGAGTAGCCGAGTAATACCGGGGTTGCGCTCGGTGAACGCCAGCAGCAAGGTGAGTATTTGTTCCACCTGATCGCTGGCCTGACCGTCTTCCACGATACGGTTAATACGCGAAAAAATGGCTTCTTCGATAAAGCTGATCAGCCCCTCGAACATCTTTGCCTTGCTGGGAAAATGTCGGTATAGCGCCGCCTCGGAGACACCTACTTCCCGCGCCAGCCCGGCGGTGGTAATGCGTCCTCCTGGTGCGGCTTCAAGCATGTGGGCGAGCGACTGCAGGATCTGCTCTTTCCGAGACGGTTTTTTATCGGTCATGAAATGTCGTTCCCGTTTTTAGCTGCAAGCGGCAAGCTGCAGCGCGAGTGTGGCAAGAGATATATCATATGCTATGCCCGCGCCCAACATTCCCGGGTTTATTGCTGCAATATTCTTATAAATTGGTTATAGCAAAGTCACCGGCAATCCCTCTTGCCGGCGACTTAAGTTGAAGCTGAAAACTTTAAAATTTTATTGTTCAACTAGTCTTTGCTAATTAGGGTGCCGATGCCCTTGTCTGTGAGAATTTCTAGCAGAACGGCGTGAGACACCCGGCCATCGATGATGTGGGCAGTGTGCACGCCGTTTTGCACTGCTTCTAGGGCGCAGCCTATCTTGGGCAGCATGCCGCCGTAGATGGTGCCGTCCTTGATCAGGCTGTTGACCCTTTCGGTGGTGAGCCCGGTGAGGATCTGGCCTTGTTTGTCTTTCAGGCCGGGGACGTTGGTGAGCAGAATGAGTTTTTCTGCACGCAGCACTTCAGCTACTTTGCCGGCCACAAGGTCGGCGTTGATATTGTAACTGGCGCCGTTGTCGTCTACGCCGATGGGTGCGATTACAGGGATAAAATCGCTGCCGGCGAGCAGGTCGATGATGCGAGTGTCGATACCCTGCACTTCGCCAACGTGGCCGATGTCGATGATCTCTGAGGCCTGTAATGCAGGGCTATCCGCATCGCTTGCCTTGAGAACCATCTTGCGAGCTTTAATCAGCCGACCGTCTTTGCCAGTGAGGCCGATGGCCTGACCGCCGTTATGCTGGATCAGGTTAACGATGTCTTTGTTGACCAGCCCTCCGAGCACCATCTGTACCACGTCCATGGTTTCCCGGTCGGTGACACGCATACCCTGAACAAATTTGGATTCTTTGCCAAGACGTTCCAGTAACTCGCCTATCTGGGGGCCCCCGCCGTGCACAATCACCGGGTGGATGCCCACTTGTTTCATCATTACTACGTCACGGGCGAAGCTGTTTTTTAGCTCCTCGTTTTCCATGGCATTGCCGCCATATTTGATGACTACCGTGGTGCCGGCAAAACGCTGAATGTAGGGTAGCGCCTCAATCAGAATTCGGGCGGTGTCATGGGCACTATTGGCGTCCATTGGGTCTCCTTGGGTATTCGCTTTAGCGGAGGTATTTAACGTTCAAAATGCAGGGCCAACGCTTTGCATTGCAGGGGCTTTGTCCGCGTTCCCTCTTAGGATAAAGCGTGGAGCAAAAGAGTATCCGATTTGCGCGGTGCCATCTCCACGTTTGACCTTTCAGTTCGGTGATTCTAACTCAAAACGGCAATTTTAGGCTTTTATCGATTGCATGCAGTTGTTTGCGGAACTGTTCTTTTACTCGTTCCAGTGCCTCTTCGTCGCGCCCTTCGAAGCGGGCCACCAGTGACGGGGTGGTGTTGGACGCGCGCACCAGCCCCCAGCCATCAGGAAAGTCCACCCGTAGCCCGTCGATGGTGGTGGGGCGGCCGCCGGTGAATTGGTCGGCATGGGCCTCGAGGGCGTCGATCAGTGCAAATTTGTTGTCGTCGGTGGCATCGATATACAACGCTGGGGTGGTGGCGCCGGTTTGAAATTGGTCGAATACTTGGCCGGCGGTGTCATCTTGCAATGAAAGGATTTCCAGCAGGCGAGCTCCCGCATAGGCGCCGTCATCGCAGCCGAACCAGCGGTCGGCGAAGAAGATGTGGCCGCTGATTTCACCCGCCAAGGCGGTACCACTTTCTTTCATTTTGGCCTTGATTAGCGAGTGCCCTGTTTTGTGCATCAATGGACGGCCTCCGTTCTTGCGGATAATGGCAGGCAGGGCGCGGCTGCATTTTACGTCGAAAAGGATGTCGGCGCCGGGGCTGCGGGCGAGCAGGTCTTTGGCGAACAGCATTAGCAGGCGATCGGGCCAGATGATTTCGCCGGTGTTGGTAACCACTGCGACGCGGTCGCCGTCGCCATCGAAGGCTAGGCCCAGGTCCAGTTCCTGTTCCTGTACTACGCGGATCAGGTCGGTGAGGTTATCCGGGTTACCGGTGTCTGGGGCGTGGTTGGGGAAGTTTCCGTCGATCTCTGTATACAGTGGCGCAACTTCACATCCTAACTGGCTGAACAGGCGTGGCGCCAGTTCGCCAGTGGCACCGTTGCCGCAGTCGATGGCAATTTTTAGGGGGCGGGCCAGCACGATGTCGCTGGCAATGTCGTTGAGATAGCGATCGGTGATGTCGCGTTCTTCTTCGTGGCCGCGGCCTTCGCTAAAGGCATTGTTTTTGATGCGCTGGCTAAGGGCTAGGATGCGTTCGCCGTAAAGAGTGTCGCCGTTCATGACGATTTTTAGGCCGTTATGCTGGGGCGGGTTGTGGCTGCCGGTGAGCATGATGCCGGTCTGAGTTTCTAGTACTTCGGTGGCATAGTAGAGAACCGGAGTGGGGACTAGGCCCAGGTTAACCACGTCGCGGCCGGATTCTAGCAGGCCTTTGATTAATGAGCGGCTGAGTTCCGGGCTGGAAAGGCGGCCATCGCGGGCCACCAGCACTGTTTGCTGGCCCAGTTCGCCGGCTTCGCTGCCGATGGCGCGTCCTAGCAGGTAGGTGCCTTGAGCGGTTAGGGTGTCGCCGGCTATGCCGCGGATGTCGTAAGCGCGAAAAATGCTGTCGGGTACAGCTTGGTCATCGTCATCTATTAGTAGAATGCTATCGTCGTCATTTTCCTCCACTAGCAAGGCGTCGGTTTTGGCTGCGGCATGGGGACGAGTGGCGCCTGCGCGCTCGCGTAATTTTTGGGCCAGCCGGGCGGAGGCTTCGTTAGCGCCTTTTAAAACTGGAAAATGGAAATGGTCGCGGGCGGTGACACCCGGTTGGTGTATGAGTTCGTCGCTGTAGCGGATTAGCTCGGCGACGTCTTGTCGCAGGGCTCGGTTCAGCAGGCGGTTGACCAGCAGGGTGGTTAGGAGGATGGCAGCTGCACCCAGGGAGACGCCAAGGATGGCGACAATCAGGCTATTATCGCTGGGCGCGCGTAGCGCTAGGCTGACTTCAACCGGGCCTTGCGTGACCTGAGCGGTGCCGCCGCTGGCGCGTTGCTTGTTGTTGAGCAGAGGGGTGCCAGCGTATTTCACGGCGAGTGCACCACCGTTTGGGATAGACGCGCGCAGGGCGGTAGCCAGCGGAACTAAGGACTGGGTGAGCAGTAGGCTGCCAGATTCGTTGTGGGTGGCGCGAGCGATCACTAGCCGGGGTATGTCGCCGGCAATGACGACGGGCTCGGGCTTTTGGCCCAAGCTGGCCTTCTTGAGTAGCTCTTGGGCCGTGTAGCTGAGCCGGGACATATCTGAATCACGGTGGGAAATTAACTGGACTGAGGCTTCGGGGAACCATTGCTGCTGATGCATGTTGAAGCTGGACAGGTCATTGTCTGCCAGAGCGCGGTTTGCGTCGCGGCGGTTACTGAGAATGTCCAGTTGCTTACGTGATATCTCGATCGTGCTATGGACTTGATTGGCCAAAGAGCGAGCCAACAATTGAGCCTGAGTATGCTGTTGTTCGGGTTGTAATTGCTTTATTTGATAGACGTAAAGGCAGCCGGTGGCCGCAATTACCCCGATAATGCCCGCTGTAACCAAGGGCAGCAGTTGCTTCATGACGTTGGTGGATTCATCTTGCTTGTTGTTCTTTTTTGTCCCCATATCCCCTCCGCTTACCCGGCGCTACCACTGTGTTATTGCGGTTTAGGTTGTGGTGCGAGCGATGCTGCGTTGTTGTGCCGCATGGTTTGTTGCTTTTGTGTTGTATTAATGGCGGCCGCTATGGCCGAAGCCGCCGTCGCCGCGTTTGCTGGCGCTGAAGCTTTCTACTTGTTTTAGTTCTACCTGCATTACCGGCACAATCACTAGCTGAGCGACGCGCTCACCGGGCTCCAGCGTGAAGGGCTGCTGCCCACGGTTCCAGCAGGACACCATCAGTTCGCCCTGATAATCAGAATCGATGAGTCCTACCAAGTTGCCTAGCACGATGCCGTGTTTATGGCCGAGACCTGAGCGCGGCAAGATCATGCCCGCATAGCCCGGATCATCGATAAAAATGGACATGCCGGTAGGCAGCAGCTCGGTGTCTCCTGGTTGCAGGGTTAGCGGCTCCTTGACCATGGCGCGCAGGTCTAGCCCGGCGGAGCCGTCGGTCGCGTAATGAGGCAGAGGAATGCTGTCGCCAAGGCGGGTATCGAGTACCCGATATTGCAGTCTCATGGTGTTTCCTTCGGTCAGGCTACATGCTCACGGGATAAAATCGGGCGTGTTACATGCTGCGTGGAGCGTGTCAGCGTTAGTCTTTGTAGCGTATCGCAATCAGTTCGATCAGTTGCTTGGCAATTTGGGCTTTGGAGGCCAGCGGCAATACCTTGTGGCCGCTGGGCCAAATTACCGTGAGGGCGTTGTTGTCGCTGTTGAAGCCCACATTGGTACCGGAGACATCATTGGTGGCGATCATGTCGAGCTTCTTGTTCACCAGTTTGCCTTGGGCGTAGGCCATCACGTCTTGGGTTTCTGCTGCGAAGCCTACGGTAAAGGGGCGTTTGGCGTGTTCAGCTACGGAGGCCACGATGTCTGGGTTTTTTACCAATGTAAGGTGAATTTCTTCGGTGGACTTCTTGATCTTGTGGTCGGCGGTCACGGTCGGGCGGTAGTCCGCTACGGCGGCGGTGGCGATAAAGACATCGCAGCCATTTTCCACCACGTCCATGCAGGTTTCATACATATCCACTGCGCGGATCACATCCACGCGCTCCACCCGTGAAGGGGTGGGCAGATACACCGGCCCGGCAATCAGGGTGACCTTGGCCCCAGCTTCGGCCGCGGCTTCGGCCAGCGCAAAGCCCATTTTCCCGGAGCTTTTGTTGGTGATGTAGCGCACCGGATCGATGGACTCCCGGGTGGGACCGGCGGTGATCACCACATGCTTGCCGGTGAGTAGCTGGTTATCAAACACTTCCGCCGCCTGCTGAATGATTTCCAGCGGCTCGAGCATGCGCCCGGCGCCGACTTCGCCACAGGCCTGGCTGCCGCTGCCGGGCCCGAAAATGGTGATGCCCTTTTCCTGCAGGATCAGCTGGTTCTTTTGGGTGCCGATGTCCGCCCACATTTGCTGGTTCATGGCCGGGGCAATGGCGATAGGGGCGCCGGTGGCCAGGCACAGGGTGGTTAATAGATCGTTGCCATGGCCATGGGCCAAACGGGCCATGAAGTTGGCGGACGCGGGCGCAATCAGTACCAGATCTGCCCAGCGAGCCAGTTCTATGTGGCCCATGGCGGCTTCGGCCGTTGGATCCAGCAGTGTGGTGTGTACGGGATGCCCTGATAGCGCCTGCATGGTCAGTGGAGTAATGAATTCACAGGCTCCCTGGGTCATGACCACCCGCACTTGTGCGCCGACATCCTGCAGTCGGCGTACCAAATCGGCGGCTTTATAGGCCGCGATGCCACCGGTGACGCCCAGCAGGACGCGTTTGTTCATCAGACGTTGCATGCAAAAACCCTTGTTTGGATGACGGCAGATATGGCGAATCTCCACTGCCGCTGCAGCCGCTAAACTGCTATCAAGTCAGGCTACATAGAGTAGCACTCTATAAGAGGCGCGGCACGCGGGGCGCAACAGGCTACACATAAAACAAAGATGGTTTTGGGGGAGGTGAGCTTTGAGACGAATATATAAGTCATTCAGCGTGTGGCAGGCGGGGATGAAGAGGGTGATGGCTGCGTACAGGTTGCCGCGTGGAGCATTGTTATGGCTATAACAGATTGGCCGGAGGATGAGCGGCCGCGGGAAAAGTTATTGGCGAGAGGGGCGCAGGCGCTTAGTGATGCGGAGTTGTTGGCGATCTTTTTGCGTACTGGGCAGCAGGGGCTAACGGCGGTGGATTTGGCCCGTCGGCAGTTAGTGAGTAGTGGCGGTTTGCGGGCTATGTTGGATCTGAGCCCGGAACGAATGGCGCACTTGCCTGGGATGGGGGTAGCCCGACGGGCATTGTTGCTGGCGGCACTGGAATTAGGTCGCCGCTATTTGGCAGAGCCTCTAGAGCGGGGGTTGCCTTTGGATAATCCGGACAAAGCGGGACAGTTGCTCACTGCCCAGTTGCGCGGGTTGCCGTTTGAGGTTTTCGCGTGCTTGTTTCTTGATAACAAGCATCGGCTGATTGCTTTCGAGAAACTGTTTCAGGGCACTATTGATGCCGCTGCGGTCTACCCTCGGGAAGTGGTGCGCCGAGCCATGGAGCACAATGCTGCGGCGGTGATCCTGGCGCATAATCATCCTTCCGGTGTGGCGGAGCCTAGCCAGTCGGACCACGCTATTACTCGCCGCTTGGTGGAGGCGCTGGGGCTGGTGGAAGTGCGAGTACTGGATCATTTGGTGATTGGTGATGGCGGTTGGGTGTCGTTGGCGTCTCGCGGAGCAGTGTAAGCACGTGTGTGCCGGCATGGTATGCCTGACGAAACATGCGGAACTAAGCAAATGAGCGTGTTAGCCTCTCACAATGTCGCCTGTTGAGCATGTTTTAGCCGTACAAGAAGAGATCTTGGTGGCGCTTAGCTTGCGCCGTTTGGCCTCCAATGGTCGTTTAAATTCAAATTTAGCTTGAAACTTGAGCGGTGGGTTGGTATAAAACGCGCCTTTTCCGGGGCTCTACCGTCCCCCGCAAGAAGTTTTACGGAGCAAGACAATGTCCAAAGTTTGCCAGGTGACCGGTAAGCGCCCTGTAACGGGCAATCGCGTTTCTCACTCGAACATCAAGACCAAGCGTCGTTTCGAGCCGAATCTGCACCACCATCGTTTCTGGGTTGAATCCGAGAAGCGTTTTGTGCGTCTGCGGGTAAGCTCTAAAGGTATGCGCATCATCGACAAGAAAGGTATCGATTCAGTACTCGCCGATATCCGTTCTCGCGGCGATCGCGTTTAAGGCTAACAGAAGGAGTTAACCCATGGCCGGTCCTATTCGTGAAAAAATCCGCCTGGTGTCCTCTGCTGGCACTGGTCATTTTTATACCACCACCAAGAACAAGCGTCTTCATCCTGAAAAGATGGAAACCAAGAAGTATGATCCGGTCGTGCGTAAGCATGTGGCCTACAAGGAAGCTAAAATCAAATAATCGATTTTAGCTTGCCTGCCTGGTAGCGGACATAAAAAAACCCGGGATTCTCTCCCGGGTTTTTTTATGCTTGGAGAAAAGTGCGCGCTTTATCTTCACGTTAAATATAAAAAAATATGCGTTAGGGTGCCCGTCTATCGTCTTTCCTGCCCGAACAGTGGTTTGCGCCGCGTCACAAAATAGGGCTGGTGCTAGCTTTACATGAGCGGGATGTTTTGCAACAAAAGGCTACATGCTCGCGGTTGTGGGGTGCATCACAGTTGCATAGAGTCGGCAGCATACGTCTATATTGATGCATAAAAGTTCACGTTAATTTCACACAACAATAGTCTACGTAGTTAGATGTATGGAGAACACTATGGATATGTTGAAAACCCTTTCTCAGGCTTTGTTTGTTCGCCTTTTCACTCAGCTCCCCGGCCGGGCACGCAATCAGCGTGGGGCCAGTGCGTTGGAATATATTATGCTCGCCGCTGTACTGGTGATTGCATTGGCCGCGATCTTTGTCGCATTCTCGGGTGAGGTTGATGGTGTGTTCGACGGCATTGTCAAGTGCCTCAACGATTCTAGCTTATGCGCCCCCGAGTAGATTTGAAAGAAGCCATTAAAGGGGTTGTGGCGCTGGAGTTTCTGCTAGTGTCTCCGCTTGTGATCGGTCTGGTTTACGCTGCGGCGACCTACGGCGTTCTGTTTTCTTGGCAAATGAGAATGCAGGTGTCTGTCGACAGAGCCGCGGCGGCAGCCACCACGCTGGACCGTAACACCACTAGTGTTCCTGGGGTTATGGCCGCCAGTTTGGCCAATGGCGCGTTGGCTAATAATGTGCCTACCTTTATGGGCTCGGTGCCCGCTGACGCTTGTGTGACAGTGGGTGCTGAGGTCGTGTGTGATTTGAGTATTGCTCTAACGGATGTGGGCTGCAGTGAGGCGTCAGGTGTCGCGACTGGGCCTGATCAGCTGGGCATCTTCGGTGGTTTTCCGCCTTTGCCAGACTGTTTGAGCGTAACATCTAGGGTAACTATTTGATTGCACTGCCGTTTGGTGGGGCGAGACTATTGGCGTCAGCGCTTGTGTTCAGGTGGTTGCTGGCAAGTAAAACCTAAGGAGGGGACATGGGGGCTCGTTGGCTTTATATGCTACCTGCGTTAATGCTGAGTGTGGTGGCAGTGATTTTAGCCCTAGTGGGTCTGGCTCGAGATCCTTCGCCGGCAAAACCGGAAAGGGCAGGAGCGGATGAGGCGCTTGCGCAACAGCGTGCCGCGGATAAACCTAAATATACTTACTGGGTTGCAACACGAGAGCTAAACATAGGTTCGATTGTTGCGGATGATGATTTTCAAAAAATTGATGTTTCTGCGCCATTGTCGTCTGCTCTGCAAGCTGACGCTCAAGTGGTGGGGCAGCGTTTATTTCAGCATGTTCGCAACGGCGAAATTCTCACTCAGGTTCACCTAGAAGCCGGTAATCGTCTGGCGCAGTCTGTTCCTGCTCAGTTCCGAGCATTTGCCATCGATATTGATAATGCCTCGGCTGTTGGCGGGCTGTTGGAGCCTGGTGATTTGGTGGATGTGTTGGTGCATTTTCGCAAGGGGCAAGATGAACAACCCACGAGCATGATTTTGCTTAAGGCTATTGAAGTATTGGCGGTAAAAGGCCAGCTTCAGGATGCCGATAAGACGGATGAAGAGAAGGAAAAGAGTCGTTCAAGAAACGCGACTGCTGTCTTGGCGATACCCCGCGAAGCCTTGCCTAAATTGTTGTTAGCTGACAGCAATGGCGAGCTGCGCTTGGCTATGGCTGGAGAGGATATAGGAAGCGAACAAAATGAGAGTGCTGGCGGTGGAGCTGTCGGTCTCAGTGGAAAAGAGCAGAAGGAATTGATGCTTACTACTAAGCTGGATTCTTTGTTCCCTGAGAAAAAACCGGTAAGACGGAGTGTGGCCCCCCCTCGCGGAAATAAAGTGGAAGTCTATGAAGGATCGACTTCAAGGAGTACTTATGTACGTTGAGGTGATACAGAAAAAGGTGTCGGAACGATGCAATGGAAAGTCTCGAGTTGCCGGTACGGTTCTGTCTAGACGCTCTTTGTTTGCAATGCTGTTGTCGCATCTATCAGTTGTTGGGATCGCCCTGTCTGCGCTTTTTTCCGTGCCAGTGGGTGCGGACTCCTTTGAAAAGGTGATGCGCATGGGGGCGGGGGATCAGCATGTGGTTGCTTTTGCTGATCGTGTAACAAAGGTTGCCACCTCCAGCCCTGATGCTGTCGCTGTGGCTGTCAGTGCTCCTGCTGAGCTATTGCTGACTGCTCAGCAGGAAGGATCGTCGGTGCTTACTGTTTGGTTAGACGGTATGGATGAGCCATTAAGGAGTACGGTGGTTGTTGCCGCGACGGCAGGAAAAAGATTGCCGTTTGGAACCCAAGTGCAAACGGATATTCGGATTATGGAAGTTAGCCGGAGCAAGCTTAATAGCTTTGGTTTTGAATATTCTAATATTTTTGATGGGGGCAATACTCAAGTGGGCGTTGCCTCACCGGGAGGCGGAGGCGCCTCCGATAGTTTCAACTTATTTCGTCTTGGCAAGAATTCAACAACGATTATTAATGCGCTAGAAAGTGGAGGGTTTGCTTATACCCTGGCGAAGCCTTCTCTGACCGCGCTCAGTGGTCAAACGGCTACTTTTCTTTCTGGTGGCGAGTTTCCTGTTCCTACTCGCAGTGATAATAACGGCGTGCAGGTTGAGTTTAAGAGTTTTGGTATTGGTTTGGCATTGACGCCAACTGTTATCAGTGGCGACCAAATTATTCTCAAAGTAGCGCCAGAGGTGAGTGAGCTAGATTTCTCCGCCGGGGTGGAAAGTGCTGGGACGTCTATTCCTGGGCTTAGGGTTCGCCGCTCCGAAACAACCGTTTCGTTGGCGCCGGGGGAGACCTTCATTATTAGTGGTCTGGTAAGTCAAAACACGGTGAATAATAGCAATAGAATTCCTGGTTTGGGCAATTTGCCTGTGCTAGGTGCCTTTTTTCGCTCGGGTCAACTGTCACGAGAAGACAAGGAAATGGTGATGGTGGTGACGCCTCATCTTGTGTCACCGGGATCGTCGACTGAGGCCGGTCCATTGCCCGGTGCTGGCTACCACAATAGCAGTACAGGTTGGTTGGACATGATGACTGAAACTCGCAATGGATCTCGGCCAGTTCGTCATGGCTTGAGCTGGTAGGGGGCGACTACGATGACTGAAGAAAGCCTGTTAGCAGTAGTTGAGGACGAGGGTGCTTACGCTTGGTTGGATGATGCTCTTCAAGGAAGCGGACGTATCGAGCGTGTAAGTCGCTCTGATCTGAGTCGTGTTCTGCGTTTACTTGAGGCCACGAATTCTACAGTGGCCTTGGTGGAAGTTTCTGATGTAGATAGCAGTCAATCTATGGCTGTGATTACCGCGCTCAGTAATGCTCGACCATGGATTACGGTGATGGCGTTGTGCCGTTATGCAGATCAAGAAACGCTGCTGCAATGTATGCGAGCAGGGGCCCGTGATTGTGTGATTGTTGGTTGTGAAGCGGTGGAATTACGTGACCGCTTGCGGCGTCATCAGCTTGTGCGACCGGGGCACGTAGGAGATGAGCTGACATCTCGTACCAAAAATTTAATTCTGGTGGCCGGTGTTTCTCCACGAGTTGACACTACGTTTCTGACACAGAATATAGCGGCCACGATGGCTAGCTGTAGCTCACAGCAGACGACGCTCGCGATAGATGTGGTCAGTAATAGTGAGCAAATCTTTCATCTTGAAAATCGCGGCACCTATGATTTGACGCAATTACTGGCAAGTCCAGACACTGTGGATCACACCCTTATAGAAACCGCGCTGGAGGAATACCGCCCTGGGTTGCGGTTGTTGGCCGGTGGGACGGGTGTTGATTTTCTTGGAGATCAGGGTGTTGATTTATTTATTGCCTTGTCCCGATTAATGGGGATGTTTGATCGAATCATCCTTAATGTTGGCTGTGAACAACACTCCTCATGGATCAAAACGATAGGTGTCCATGTCAGTGATTTGATTGTCGCTGCGCATCCTGAAGTGGGGCAGCTAAAGGCGGTACGTGAGCATATAGCTAACTGGAGGCCTCATCTGCCTAAAGATAGCGAGGTTCACTTTGTTATAGATGGGTACGAATCTGCTATACCTCCAAGTTTGGATGACGTGAATGGAAGTACGGGCGTAGAAGTCGCAGCCGCCTTTCCTATGGACTGGAAGCATCGTCTGGAATCAATCAATTTAGGTGTGCCTATTCGCGAGAGTGCTCCACGCAGTGCTTATAATCGAAAAATGAATGGATTAGTTAGTGATCTGATGGGTGGGCGGAATCCAAATATTAAAAGTGTTCAAGGCGGTTGGGTCGCGAAATTGATGCATGGAAATAAGGCGTAATTTGCCGTCGGCGTTTGTTGCGGTGAGCCTTTTTTCAGCGGCAAGGCTGCAGGGAATAAAAGCAATAAACCAGGAAGGCAATCGTGGCAGGAAGAATTGACGAGGAATACCAACAACTAAAAGCCAGCGTGCACCAACGTGTGGTAGAGAGGTTGGACGAGGATGGCATTGAGGTCGCCCGAAATAATAAAAAGCGGGTGGAAGAGGCGATCAATCGTGCCGTTCAGCAACACATCGTTGAGCGTCGTATACCTTTGTCAAATCAAGATGTGGCGCAGCTGATCCGAGACATGATTGATGAAGTCACAGGCTTTGGTCCTTTAGAGCCTCTGCTCCGTGATAATCGAATCAATGATATTCTGGTGAATGGCCCGAAAAATGTTTTTATTGAGGTTGCGGGTGTATTGCAAAGAGCGCAGGCCCGCTTTGTTGATGACGATCATGTAGTGCGTGTGATTCGTCGTATTTTGGCACCATTGGGACGTCGGCTTGATGAAGCTAGTCCCATGGTTGATGCGCGGCTACCCGATGGCTCGCGAGTTAATGCCATCATTCCCCCTTTGGCTCTTGATGGGTCTTCCATTTCCATTCGGAAATTCAACAAACACCATCTTACAGCTGAGGAGCTCATCCGCAGCGGGTCCATGACGCAAGAGTGTCTAAATACTCTAATTACTGCAGTGCAGAACAGAAGAAATATTTTAGTGAGTGGGGGGACGGGGACAGGTAAAACCACAATTTTGAATTTGATTAGCCATTATATTCCTCAAAATGAGCGGATATTGACGATTGAGGACTCTGCAGAACTTATGCTTGGGCACCCGCATGTGGTGCGCTTGGAGACTCGCCCGGCCAATACCGAAGGAAAAGGTAAAGTGACTGCGCGTGAGCTGGTAGTGAATGCGCTGCGCATGCGTCCTGATCGAATTGTTCTTGGTGAGGTGCGGTCTGGGGAAATTATTGAACTGCTACAAGCCATGAACACTGGCCATGAAGGGTCGATGAGTACCATTCACGCAAATGGTTCCAGGGAAGCCTTGGTGCGGGTAGAAACTCTATTGGCGGTAAGCGGCTATGATGCAAGTGAGAAGGCTATTGCGCGACTTATTGGTTCCGCTTTAGACATGATTATCCAGTTAAAAAGGTTGCCTGATGGACGCAGGGAGATTAGTGAAATTGTCTCTCTTCAGCCAACTGAAGAAGATCCCTATCAGATGGAGTGTTTATATCGCTCTCCAAGTAGTAAGGAGTCTTGATTATGGATGGCGAGCATCTGCTATCGGCAGCAAAGATCTTGGCAATATTCGCTGTTTTTTTGTTGTTTATTCAGTGGGTATGGATTGTCATCCGAAACCGACAGAAAGAAAAAAGAGCGGTGCAGGCACGAATTTATAGCCAGTCTTTGGATGTCAGTAGTGCTGCAATCGAGTCCCGCTTGGGGTCTGGAAGCTTTGACCGCCTGCAGTTAAAAGCGGGTTTGCGATTGAGCAACTCGGCAATAGTTGTTGGGTTGTTATTATTTTTAGCACTGCTAGCAATAATTCAAGCGTTTATCGGGCTAATGTTTGTGATCCTCTTGTTGGTGAGTGCAATATTGTTTGCCGTTTTTTATTGGAATTATCGGTATCAAAAAAGACGACGTTTGATCTTTGAATCTACTCCTGAAGTTATTGATGATGTTATTCGTGGCATTGATGCGGGGCGCTCTTTGGAGCAGGCGTTAGTTAACGCGTTAAACGATGCGCCCAAAGTTTTCTTTCCGTTGCTTTTCCGTTTGCGAAGTGCTGTTGAGTCCGGGCGTGACTATACTGGACTTATCGATGATTTCTCAAAATTATACAGCATCCCTCCTTTAACTTTTGTGGCTGTGGCGTTGAGAACGTCAAGTCACTACGGTAGTGCGGTGCGTCCTGTTCTAAAAAAAGTGTCTCGCTCACTAAGATCGCAACAGGAAATGCGTAGAGAGTTTCTCGCGGCCACCGCAGAAACTCGTTTTACCGCAATGGCGTTTGCTGTGTTGCCTCTAGTGATCGGCGCTTCGTTGATCGGCCTAAATGAAAGTTTCCGCGATGTGTTGCTTGATACTGAGTCTGGGCAAAAAATGCTAATGACGTCGATTGGGCTGATTGTGGTCGGTACGATTATTGTATTTCGTATGGTGCAGGGAGTTGGCCGTGGTTAATTTCATGTTAGCACTGCTGTGCGCTCTGCTGGCCCTTTGGTTAGTGTTTAAGGCTGGGCGCTGGGAACGCCGCAGGAAGGTGATGGGGCGACTCCACAATCATGGAGGGGATGAAACTGAAAGCCAAGATCTGGTGGCCCTGGGCCTGTCTTCACGGCTGATTTCGTCGGCGTTGATGCGTGAGGATTATAACGAAGTTTACGAGGCGTTGAAGCTAACAGGTAAGGAGCCGGAAAAGATACCGACTCTATACCTTGCTTTTTGTTGGGTCTTGCCCATCGCGCTTGCCCTTTTGGGAATTCTTTTAAAGGGGCCGTTTATAGCGCTTTTTCTAGGTGTTGTCGGATTTATTGGTAGTCGTCGTTATTTTCGATCTGTCGCTAAAGTAGCGTGCCATCGCCAGAACCAGGAGGCGATTGAGTTTGCTCAGCTATTGTCGATGTTGCTGGAGGCGGGTTTGTCGATTGAGCGAGCCTTTCGTGTGGCGGCTGTTCAGTCTCGGCCCATGATTCCCGGCTTGGTCCACCGGTTAGACCGTTTTAATAGGTTGATGGAGAGTGGGGCGGAGCGTGGAGTTGCTCTTGATGAGATTGGAGAGGGAAAGCAGATTCCTGTTCTGCATAGCCTTACCCGGCTATTAAAACAAGGGGGAGCATTGGGTGGAGCTATTAGTGAAAGTATTGAGCAGTTGATACTCGAGGCTCAAGATGTTGAGAAGAGCCGTATTAAAGAAGAGGTGAATCGTGTTGGCGCTAAAATGACAGTGGCAATGATGATTTTCATGATGCCGGCGTTATTTATCATTGTTGGTGGTCCGGCAGGCGTGAACATTGTACAAGCGATAACCCGCTAAGTGGTCAAGCAGGAGCATTTAATGAAAAGGATGAACCCGGGTATGGCAATGGTGCTAGCCTTAATTTTGGGCGGATGTGCAAGCCAAGACCAGCAGCTCGTGATATCAGATTTTGAAAGTTTTAGTCCGAATGTCCATTGCGATAAGGCAAGTGATCCGGAAGGAATGGTCGACTTGGAAATGGTTGACTCTCTGATGAGTAAAAGTCGCCCTTACGCTGCTTTGGCTCAGCTACAAAAAGCGCCACAGGAAAACCAGGAATATTGGAGTCGTTACGGTCGGTTGTTGGCGGAAACCGGTGATCTTTCTCGTGCGAAAACGGTCTTTACTGTATTGCGAGATGAGTGCAAGAGTGGTGAGGCATATCACGGGCTGGGTATTGTCGCCATGAAACAGGGGGACTTATCTGAAGCAATGGATCTGTTCCGTTATTCGGTGAATGCGCTGCCCGCTTCTGGAAAAGTACGCAATGATTATGGCTATGCGCTATTGGTATCCGGTGATTATGAGAAAGCTCAGTATCATCTGCGCACGGCTTTGGAGTTGCAGAATGGGCAAGGCGTGGCGCGCCAAAACTTAGCTATCGCTTACATTCTTGGTGGAAATGAGCGCGGTATAGCGATGCTTAAAGAGCAGTACGGGTTTAAGCGAAGTGAGTTAGAGCGTGCGGAACGTTTAGCGAGTGGTTTCGGAGTGGAGTTATGAACAAAACACTTTTATTTTTCGTTACGGTATTTATGAGCGCCTTTTCTTATGCTGACGCTGAGCAATACGATTACGGTTTATCTTCGCCGGGATTGCTTTCTCAGCATGAGACAACAACAGAGAGGCTGTTGAAGCAGCAAAGATTAGCGCCAGTTACACCTGAAAGTGAGTTGTCAGCGCAATTATATGTAGATAGTCAGATAAGGATTGGTGAAACGTTTAAAACAGCTATCCCGGATAGTTTGCAAGAAAGAGCGGACTCTCTTAGTGAAGGTGATTAGAAAGTAATTGGCTGGTCTGTTCGTCTTTCATAGATTAAGCCATAACCTGTATAACCGATGGCGGTATACGTTGTCATAGTATGAGGTGTGCCATGCATAATTATATGCGTAATAAAAAACAGCATGGATCCGCATTGGTTTGGTTTGTGAGCCTGACTTTTATATTTTTAATGGTCGCGTTGGTTGTTGATGGCAGTAACCTTTATAACGAAAAGCGTCGGTTGCAAGCCGCAGCTAATGCCGTTGCGTCTGAACTTGCAGCTAGTGGTCAAACTTGTTTTGGTTCGGAGCTAGCTTCGGATGCGACAGATCTTTCCAATAATGCAGAAACGATTTTAGCTAGGGACTATTCTGGTAGGGACTTTGTTGTTACCAGTGCTCAGGTTGTAACAGTAGATGGAGTTGATGGGCGCTATCAGGTTAGCCCCGTTGTTTTTGATGCCAGGGAAAGTAATGGTGTGGCGGTTTCTCTTTCTTCTCCTGTGCGTGGGCTCTTGGCTATTTTTCTGGAGGGTGATCTTTCAGCACATAGCGTTGCACGCAAAGAAGTGATAGCGACGATCAGCACAGTCAATCAGACTGCTGTATTGGCGCAGGATAATACTGTTTTAGGTGCGGTTTTGGGGGGCGTGCTGGGTATTGGTCCAATTGATCCTACAGATTTAACCAGCCTGGCAGGGACTACGGCATCGATTGGTGAGCTGCTTCAGGCATTGGGCGTTGATGACGTGGCTGATTTGGTTTCACCGGTGTTGAGTGCAGAAGATTTAGCGCAAGCTTTACAGGTTGTAGGAGCGGTAACAGAGCCAACCATTGATATACTTGATGCAGCAATCCAAGCAGGTGGGTTGGACGGTATTCCATTAAGTGATGTGTTGGGGATTGTTAAAGGTACAACCGTTCCGGAAGATAGCGAATTCCCACTTTATGACACGGTGACGTCGCTTGTACTTAAAGTGGCTGAGCTTGCCTTCTCGCTCCCCCCAATCACTCTCGATATACCAGGCCTTCCAGGCGAAGAGGTGACTCTTGAGTTGGTAGTCAATCAGGCACCAACGGTACTTATCGGTGCTGCCCGATGGGATCCAGTTGAAGGCGACTGGCTTTCCAAGGCGTATGGTGCCGATATTGAACTAACATTGACGGTGAATCTAGATTTGGGTTCTTTGCTTGGATTATCGCTAGGCTCGCTTACTGTGCCCTTGGCAATATCAACAGGGCAAGGTGAGGTGGATTTGATTGCTGCACAATGTGCTTCAGGAAATAGCCAGCAGGTAACGTTTACCACAAATGCCTCAGTGAGTGGGGTGGGCCTTGATGGTGAGATCGATGCCTCGCTTGTGGGAGGCTTGATAGGAGTAAATGCTCAAGTAGCTGCCAGCCTGTTTTCGTCAGATAATGGACAGCTTCGTTTCGATGTTACTCTTCTTGAGAGCGATGAGCCGCGAACCGTGGTTCATGGTTATAATAGTGGGCAGTCGGTTACTAATGTTGGGCGTATTCGGTTAACCCTCGAGAACCTTGAGGTAAGTATTGATGAGTTGGAGCTATTAGAGCTTTTAGGTTTGAATGGCCTTGTTGAAGGTTTGATTAATAGTGTTGTCTCCCCCATTCTGAGTAGTCTGTCTGTCAGCATATTAACGCCGCTTTTATCATCGTTGGGTGTTCAGCTTGGTACGCTGACAGTGAGTGTTGATGATGCACGGCAAGGTGCGATGTCACTGATTGAATGCAGCCAGGCATTATGTGCTTCGGGCCAGTAGTGTAGTGGCCTATTAAATCTGGGCACCTCCGAAGGTGGTAAAGTTACCACCTTCGGAGGTGTCAGATGACTAGAAAGCGACGCTCCTTTACTCCTGAATTCAAGCAAGAAGTGGCCAGCTTGGTGCTGGATCAAGGCTATACTGTTTCCCAAACCAGTACATCGCTTGGTGTAGTCAAGAGCGTGTTGCGGCGCGGGGTCAAACCGCTTGAGGCTGAGCGTCAGGGCGTTACCCCCCAAAAAAAGCCGTGCTGTTACCGGGAGCAGCGCCGGATGCAAGAGCTTGACGCTCGGTGTGAGCGTCTGTAACGGGAGAAGTGTCTCCTAAAAAAGGCTAGTGCGCTCTTGATGTCGGACGGCTGGAATCGTACTGCCTGATAGGGCCAGCTGGGTGAGCAAGGCCCTGTGAATTGGTTCGTTCAACATTTAATGTGCATCGTTCCTGTTGCTTCTGATCACCTTAAGCAGATCTGTCTCATTGATGCAGAGCGCGTGGACCTACAAGTCAAAGTGAACCGCTTGTTCAACCAGAGCCGCAGTTCGGCGCGAAGCCATACGGTACAAGGACTCCTCAATGAGCAGGGGGGAGAAGTTGACCGCAGTCTTATCGTGCACTCGGGGTAGTCTGTAGCAGCTCTGCCAATGCTTAAAAGCAGGCGACAGCTGCGCGACTCGATATACCAAATTATCAGGATCGAGAATTTGCGGTGCAGGAGCCGAACCAGTTGTGGTGCGGAGACATCGCCCACATCTGGACGGGGAAGGCCGGAGTTACCTGGCCGTCGTCCTGGATTTTTAATCCCGGCGGGTTGTGGGCTGGGCCATCTCCAGCCACCCGATGCAGACATGCTTGTGAAGGCTCTGGATCATGCTTGGGAGCAGCGAGGGCAACCTGATAAAGTCATGTTCCTCTCGGATTAGGGCGGCCAGTATCCAGTACGCCAGCCGTCTGTTCCGGCAACGTCTATGGCGCAATCGAATGTGGCAAAGCATGAGCAGGCAGGGTAACTACTGGGATAATGTTCCTATGGAAAGGCTGTTCCGTAGCCTGAAGTCAGAGTGGCGGCCGACGATGGGTTATCAGTAATTTTATGAGGCAAAGAAAGATATCGGCGATTGCCTGATGGGTTGCTACAGTCCCCGTAAGCCTCAGCGTTACAATGGTGGGGTCGCGCCTGTGCTGGCCGAGGGAAAGCCTAAATCACTGTCCGGTATTTGTTGACCACTGCATTAGCAGCACAAAGTCACAATGGATCTTCCGCAAGTTATAAGCTCTACCGGTCGACTCTTTCGCTCCATAATGGAGTTTTTAGACGACCGTGCTGAATTAGATATCGAAGGCAATATTCCAATACAAACGAAATAGACCTTTAAATTTCTATCAGAGGAGTATGAATTTTCTATTCGTACTGCTATTAAAGAGGCCGATGAAGTCGAGGAAGCAAATTTAATCGATTGCTCCTCTGATTCTGATGCAGACCCAGTGCGCCTAGATTGGTCGGACTGTGGTTGCTTTACGTTAGTCGTCACCGATGATTCTAGCACGGGATATCGTTGCACATTCTGTTAAAACGAGGAAAGCAACGAATTGCCGGGTACCTGTGATATCTGTGGAGTTCATAGAGCGCAGGAAGAGCTGGTGGATTATTGGCCGCTCGATGATGGTGGCGTTGAAGCTCGCTGTTATTACTGCTCAAGCAGTTATCATGCCGACAAAGATGATTGAAAATGCCGAGCAAATCAATCATCTTCGCGCCTACGGCGCCTGGCGCAGCAAGGCTGCACCGGTTATTACGGCGTTAGCCAAAATTGGAGATAGTTTAAGTGAATGTGGAACTGAGCGTTGTCGGCTCCATAGCGTCAGTTATTGCGCTAATAGCCATGGGGATCGGTGGAGTTATACAACTATTTCGTAAGTACCGTATTTATCGGTCGGAAAGGGATAAAAGAGCTGATAAATTCCGTGATTTTCTGGTCAGAGTTGTCGATGAATCCACTACTGCTAACGAAAGGTCTGATGTATCTGCTCTTATTCAGCATACACTTTCAATTTGTCGTAATAAGATCATCCAGCAGTATTGCGAACTCATAACTTCTCTGGTTATTGGCGGGTTTGGGTTCCTCATAGCGTCTAGCATGCATGCTGGCATTATCGCTTGGGTGTTTTTGTTGCTACGTATACTCTTCAGTACGGTTGATCTTTGGTTCATTTCAACGATGAGAAAAGATGTTGAGCATTCAGAGTGGCAAATAGGTGAGGCATGGGCTGGCTATTTTGAGAAAGCGCATTCTCGTAAGAGCTCCCTGAGCAATGGCTAACAAATGGGAAGTGGTGATCCGACGTTATCATTTATGTGCCTCTCTAATTCGACAAAGAGAGCGCCATACCGATTTTGAGGGAAGCCCGCTCACAATCAGTGGCCTGCGGGTGCTCTTTGCGCGCCGGCCTCATTGTTACTGATAAATTCACATGCCGATGAAAGGAGTCGTAGGTGTTTGAAGTTAAAGCAACTCAGCATGTTTTGGCGGTCAATAATGTTGATGAAAGTGAACGATATTTTTTAGATAAGCTTGGTTTTTCTGTTCGCTTTCGAGTAGACGGCTGGTCGTTCCTGAGCCTTGGCAGTTTTCATATTATGTTGGGGCATTGCCCGGATGAGATTTCTGCTGAAGCGACCAATGAACATTCTTACTTTGCGTATGTGAATTGCGTGGGCATTGATGATCTTTATGGTGATTATCGGAAGCGCGGTGTTGATATTTTTCAGACTATTTCTAATAAACCTTGGGGGTTGCGTGAGTTTGGCGTAGTTACTCCAGACGGGCACAGAATTATGTTTGGCGAAGACATCGGACAATCGTTCGCTAGGGGCCTTTGAAAGCCCCTTTGCGTGCTCAGCCTAATCGGGAGCGTGCAGTTTTTACTCATAACAGGCGGCTCTGGTTCCGGCGATATCGAAAGCGATAAGGCTGAATCGTTTTCTCACTTCCGATTGATAGACTACCGTGTCGAAACCGGGGCCTCGTGGGTTTGTTTCAGCTAGGGCGTTAATACGATTATGGTTCTATGTATTTCTTCTACTTAACTTACTTCATTCAACAATAAATAAACTCCATGACCTCCTCATTTCACTGCTTGTATTCTTTCCGTCGCTGCCCTTACGCCATGCGCGCTCGTCTAGGACTCTTGTTTGCTGAGATGCGGGTGGAGTTGCGTGAGGTGGAACTAAAGAATAAGCCAGCCCAGATGTTAACAATTAGCCCTAAAGGAACGGTGCCAGTCTTGCAGCTTTTCGACGGGACTGTAATTGAAGAGAGCCGAGATATAATGATATGGGCACTTGAGAAAAATGATCCGCAAGGGTTGCTGTATACAAAGGGAGCGGGTCAGATTGATGCTCTCATTGAGCAAAATGATAGCGAATTCAAATATTGGCTTGATCGCTATAAATACGCGGATCGTTACCCAGAGAAGACCCAGACAGAGTATCGACAATGCGGTGAAGCCTTTTTGCAGGTCTTGGAAGGGTTGTTGATTAAACACCCGTTCTTGCTGGGGGATAATGTGACCCTTGCGGATGTCGGTATTATGCCGTTTGTCCGCCAATTCGCGCATGTAGATCGCGATGTTTTTTACAGCCTGCCTTACCCTAACCTGCAGGTGTGGCTGAAGCACTGGTTGCAGCATCCATTTTTCTTGCAAGCCATGGTCAAATATAAGCCATGGTGCGAGGGGGATGAATTGGTGCTTTTTCCTTCTTACGGTTAGGTTTTCCAACGGCAAGAACATTCGCATTAGTCTGCTAGGGGCACAGGGAGTCAGCGTGATTCTTTGTGCGTATATTCCAGTGTGGCCTCACCTAATACTTCGCACGCTTGAAGAATTTTAGCTTCAATGCTGACTTTATCTCCTTCCTGCATCTCTATCGTAATGCCTCCGCTGGTTTGGTCGTTGCCACGAATGTAGAGCTGTCCTGTTTCGCTGTCGAGGCGTGAGACACCGTTTTTGTTTTGTTTTGCCCGTAGCAGATAGGTCAGTGTGTTGTAGTAGCCGCTGCAGGTCACCTTGAGATTGAAACTATGGTTGGCGCCGATGGCGCTGTGAAGAATGTCGAGTTTGCAGTCCTGCTCATAGGCCTGAGCCGTTGAGATTAGTGCGAAAAAGGTGAATAGGATCAGAAGTGGTTGGCGCATGGTTGCAAGTGTCATAGGGCGTGGTAGTGGATTCGGAAAATCGAAAGCCTACCGCAAAATGGTGCGTACATATAGTAAGCGCGTGTAACCACATCTGCTGGAAGCAGGGTAAAGATGTCTATAGGGTAGAAGTCACCATGCCTCTCCACACAAGCAACAGGGCTGAAATATGGTAAACAAAGGAATGATGCGCAACTCGACGATTTTGGTGCCAGTGTTTTTGCCGGCGGTGATCGTTTCCTTATTGCTGATTATCGGCACCATCAGTGATCCGGAGCTGGCTGGGGAGGTGTTTTCTTCTGCCCAGGCATGGATCACTGAAACGTTCGGCTGGTTTTATATGCTGGTGGTGGCGCTATTCTTTCTTTTTATTGTCGGTATCAGCATGACATCGTGGGGCAATATTAAGCTGGGGCCGGATCATTGCGAGGCGGAATATTCGTTTCCAGAATGGTTCGCCATGCTGTTCTCGGCGGGGTACGGCATCGCTCTATTGTTCTTTGGGGTCGCTGAACCAGTATTACATTATTCTGAGCCGCCTGTAGCCGACCCGCAGACGGTGGAAGCTGCTAAGCAGGCCATGCAGATTGCATTTTTCCACTGGGGCTTCCATATCTGGGCCATTTACGGCTTGGTTGGCCTAGTGATGGCCTACTTTGCGTTTCGTCATGGGTTGCCCTTATCCATGCGTTCGGCGTTCTATCCTCTTATAGGCGAAAAAATCTATGGGCCTATTGGCCATGCTATCGATGTGTTCGCTATTTTGGGCACCATGTTTGGCATCGCGACTACGCTGGGTTTATCTGCCGCGCAGATAAACGCAGGCCTGAATTATCTGTGGGACGTGCCGGTGGGCAATATGGTGCAGATCAGTGCTATCGCCATTGTCACCGCGATGGCCACGGTATCGGTGGTGGCGGGGATGGACAAGGGGGTGAAGCGCCTGTCGATTCTGAACATGATGCTGGCGGTGCTGCTGATGCTGTTTGTGTTTGTGGTCGGCCCCACGGTGCATATTTTGGAAAGCTTTGTGCAGAACACGGGTAGCTACCTGAGCAATATTGTGGAGCGCACCTTTAATCTACAGGCTTACACCCACAGTGACTGGATCGGTAACTGGACCCTGTTTATCTTCAGCTGGACTATTGCTTGGGCTCCGTTTGTGGGGCTGTTTATTGCCAAGATCAGCCGAGGTCGTACCATCCGCCAATTTGTGGTTGGGGTGATGCTGGTGCCGAGTATTTTTACCTTTCTGTGGTTTTCAGTGTTTGGTGATACCGCGCTTAACCTGATTATGGAGCAGGGTTATACCGAGCTGGTAACCCAGGTGCAGGCAGACAAGGCGGTGGCTTTGTTCCAGCTGTTTGATCACCTTCCCTTGTCTAGCGTGGTGTCGTTCCTGGCGGTATTGTTGATTGTTACCTTCTTTGTGACCTCGTCGGATTCCGGCTCCCTGGTGGTGGATTCCCTCGCGTCTGGTGGGGTGCTGGAAACCCCTGCTTGGCAGCGGATTTTCTGGGCTGTTCTGGAAGGAGTCATCGCATCGGTGTTGTTATTGGCAGGAGGCTTAAGCGCACTGCAAACCATGACTATGGTGAGCGCCTTGCCGTTTGCGATCATTATCCTGCTGGCGGCAGTGGGCATGTGGCGGGCGCTGGTGATTGAAGGGCACCGGGAAACCAGCTTGCAGGCGCATATGGCTCATAGCCGCCACATGACTGGCAGCCAATGGCGCCATCGCCTCACGGCGATGATTCGTTACCCTACTCGGCAAGAGGTGGAAACCTTCATCCGTGATACTGCCATGGGCAGTATGACAAAGGTCGTTGATGAGCTGCGTAAGGTTGGCTGGGATGCGTCGGTGGATTTCGATGAGCAATTTATCCGCGCCGAGTTGGTGGTCAATCGCGATGAGCACGTGGGTTTTATCTATGACATCCGTTTGATCACCACACCGGTGCCGGAATATGCCTACAGCAGCCGTGAGGCCAGGGTAAACGATGCCCATGAGTATTGCCGCGCTGAGGTGTTCTTGCGTCGAGGTGGCCGTTCTTATGATGTATTCGGCTACGATGAGGTGGATATCATTCGCGATATGCTCGACCAGTTCGAAAACTATTTGCACTTCTTGAATGTGGCGCCGGGTAAGCTGCCCTGGGAAATGGCGGAGCATGATGACCTGCTGCGCGATCAGTCTGGCGGCGACAGCGAAGGCAAAAAAGGGGAAGACGGGGGGAGTGTGAAGCCAGCGTAATGGCTCGCTAACGGGAGTAGAACTACCGCTTGGGCGCCCCACATTTTGGGGCGTCTTTCGTTTTGGCGGTGGAACTTAGATTTAGCCGTAACCCATTTCCTGGGGGTCGCCTTGAACAGGAGAGCCGGAGGCATCAGCGTTTCGGTGCGATTTTCTCCAAGCTCATTAGGGTATCCAGATAGTTCACAAAGTGCTCTAGATACGCGGGCGACAGCTCGCGCAGCGTTTCAATGGCGCGGGTGACCATCCGGTGAGAGTTAAGTGGGCCTGCGTCGCTGGGCGTTTGGGTAATGGCATCGTCGATGCGTTGGCGAGCCTGCTGGGCCTGACGCTGGCTGCGCAGTTGACGCAGGGCGTTCAGCTCCCGTTGTTTGGGTGGTAGCGGTGGAGCACTGGCGCCATTATCCGCCAGTACCTGTTTTTCCTGTTGTTTTAATAGACCCGCCAGAGTGTTGTTTTCCTCCGGGCTGTCATCTGTGGTCATCAGGCTGTAAGCCCGATGCAGCGGAGCAAACGGTGAGGGCCCAGCGGGTTGCGACGCTCGGCGCAAGCGGGGGCGGAACTGAGCGGGGTCGTCGCCGGCTTCGCCAGCAGCGTCCAGCGTTGCTTTGGCTTGGCTGAACGCGCTTTGGTATTCGCTGAGTTGGTTGTCCAGCTTGCTCAGTGTGCCAGCGGGAGGGGCCGGCAATGTGGCCAGCCGTTGGGTAAGGCTGGCCAGAAAACGGAACCGTACCGGGTCAAAGTGTTCTCCTCCTTGCTCTTGCAGGGCCTCCAGGCGCTCTGTCAGAGCCTCCAGAGTTGCTGAGGGGGAGGGCGAGGGAGAGTCCGCGTCAGGGCGCATCGGATTTCTCACTTTGTCGGGGCACGGTGGTCAGCTCCACCCGGCGGTTACGGGCACGGCTGTCCGCATCGTCATTGGGGGCCACCGGTTGGTTATCGCCAAAGGCGGCGGCAAACACCTGATCGGCGGGCATGCCCTGCTCAATCAAGGTACGGGTGACGGTGAGTGCTCGCTGGGCTGACAACCCCCAGTTATCCGCATAGCGGCCGTTGCCCCGGTTGATGGGTAGGGCGTCGGTGAAGCCGCTAACCATGAGCATATCGTCGTGTTGGCTGAGGAACACCTGTAGCGGTTTTACCAGATCCCTGAGCAGGGCTTTGCCTTCCGGTTGCAGCCGGTCGGAGTTGAGCTGGAACAGCACGCTGCCGCTGATGCCGATACGGCCATTGTTGAACGTCACCCGGCCGCTGGCCAACGGGTCGGCCAGCGCTTCTTCCAATGCCATGCGCCGTTGTTCTTCGGCGAGGCGTTTGGCTTTTTCCTGCTCTAGGGATTGGCTCAGCTCCAGCTGGATGCCGATCACCCACACCAGCAGCAACACCAGAATGCCCACCAGGGCGGCCATGAGATCCGAGAAGATGGCCCAGACCGGCGAGGCCTGGGCATCGCTGTCGTGTAATTCGTCCATCAATTAACCCCGGAAACCGAGCGCTGGCCATTGTGCGCAGGGGCATCGCCATGGCGTAGGTTGGCCAGGGCATCAATGACTTCTTTCTGTGAGGCCATGCTGAGCTCAATCACCTCGCGGGCTTGCTCCACGTAGTAGCCCAGTTGCTCGTCGGCCCGGGCAGAGGATTTCTCCAGTGAGCTTTCCACCTGCTGAAGATTGTCCAGTAGGGTGTCGTTGGCGCGGCTGAACACTTGCACGGCCGTGGCAAAGGCGTCGCTGAGGCTGGCCACTTCGGCGGCGCTACCGGCGACGTCGCCGGCGACCTGATTAAGTTGGCTGGCCTGGTCGCTGACCTGTTGCGAGAAGGTGTCGCTCACCTGACTCAGCGTCTCGCTGGAGGTGCGAATCAAGGTGTCGATAGCGTCACGCTGGGCGCCGGCGGCATCCTGCTGGGCACTGAGCAAGGTATCCAGCTCGGCCATGATGCGGCGACGTTCTTCCAACAGTTCGTTGTCCCGCTCGCTGCTGTGGGTCATTTCTTCGCGCAGGCGGGAAATCACTTCCGCGGCCGCTTTCGGTGTTTCCGAGGCGGTTTCGATCAAGCGCATCATTGGTTCTTCTAGAGCAGTGCCCAGGCGACCTAGATGCTCGCTGACGGTGGCCTCAAGCTTGGCTAGGCGCTCGCTGGCGGCGTCACCGCGAGCGGCTTCTTGATCGCGCAACACACTGAGTTGCTCACCCAGCTGGTTGATCAGGCTGTCCATGCCCGTTTGCTGGCCGCTGAGCAGGCCGGCAGCGCTGTCACGGAATTCGCTGTTGTGCTCGTGCAGAGCGTTACGAATATCGTTAACCAAGGTGGCCACGGTGCGTTGCTGCTCGCTGAGGCCGGTTTGCCACTGTTGAGCGGCCTGTTCGGTGCTGGCCTGGAACTGGCCGGCGATGGCTGAAAACTGCTTTTCACTGTGTTCGGCCACGGCCTGTTGAGTGTCGCGTACTTGTTGGAGAAGTTCTGCGCCGCTGGCCCGGTGAGCCTCCAGCCCGGCGTTCCAGTCTTGCAGTGCCTGACGGGTGGCAGTCTGGAATTCTCCGGTGATGGTGGCGAGTTGTTGCTCACTGGCATTGCCCAATTGTTGTTGGGTGTCACGGACCTGCTGCAGTAGGGAATTGCTGTTGTGTTGGAACTGATCGTGGTGAGCCGCCAGCGAGGTGCTGATGTCACTCACCAGCCGGGCACTGGTTTGCTGATGCTCGGCCAGCCCGGCGCGCCAGTGTTCGGCAGCTTGCTCGGTGGTGTCACGGAAACGTTCGGTAAGGGCGCCGAGCTGTTGTTCGGTGATTGCGTTGAGCTTTTCGTGGGTGCCTTGAGCCTGCTTGCTGAGGCTGGCGAGGGATTGCGCCATGATTGATTGAGCGCTCTCGGCGGCCAGGCGGCTGCTGTCGGTTAGGGTGTCACGTAAAGAATCAGCAACGGAACGCGCCAACCCTTGGTATTGCTCTTGGAGTCCATTGTGGAAGGCCTGCTGGTTGCCGGTGAGCTGTTCGCCCATTTGTTCCATGCGCCCGGTGAGGGTGTGCAGGGCGGTGACCAGTTCCGGGAACACCTGGGACTGGCTTTGCAGGGCCGCGTAGGCCGTTTCGCGTTGGTGGTTTAGAGAAAAGCGATACAGCTGGCCGTCCACTGCATCGTCTAGCTGACGGGAGGCGTCCATGCGGTCGCGGCGACACAGGGTCGCGGTGAGGCCAAGCATGGCGGAGGCAGCAACCCCGGCGATGGAGGTACCAAAGGCCAGACTTAGGCCGGCAATAGGTGCGGACAACGCGCTGCGAATGGCGCTCAGCTCACTGCTGCCATCCAAGGCGGTGGCGGCGCCTTTGAGGGTGACGATCATGCCCACGAAGGTGCCCAGCAAGCCGAGCATTACCAGTAAACCGGTGAGGTATGGGGTCAGTACCGGCCCGGGCAGGGTGGCCGGATGGCCGTCAACACGGCGTTGCACGGCGTGGCGCAGGGTGTTGGGTAGTTCGCTGAGCCAGCGAGTCAGCGTTTCGCGGTCGTCGTTAGGGTGGGGTAATTGTTGTAGTCGCAGGTTTAACTTGGTGGTATCGCGGCGGTAGCGCAGTAATTCGACAAACCCGAGCCCGTAGACGGCGGCGATCAGCAGGGTAACGGTGAAGGCCACCGGGTTACCCAGGAAGGTGGTGCCGATCCAGATAACGGCCACGGCGCCGAGGACAAACGGGAGAGCAAATAGAAAACGTCTCATGGGGTGGTGCTTTCCTTATCATCAATGTCGGTGAGCCGGGTGTCGGCGTCGGTGGTGGCACCTGCCGCCGCGTCCAGTAACCCCAGAATGGGCTCCTGGCGGGCGTCCAGCTCAGCGAGTAACAGCATTTGAATTTCTTGGCAAAACTGGGATAGCCAGCCGTTGGCGGCCATCCACTCTTGTGGGTGTGTGTGTTGACCTTGTTGCCACAGGACGCGGTAGCGCTTTTCCAGAAACGCGGGCATGGCACTGAAACAGCGGCGCACATATGTAGAGAGGCCGTGTTCGAACACCGCATCCAGCTCCGCCAGTCGGGCCAGCTCTGCACTATGGGCACAGAGGTGGCGCCGGGCGCGCAAGCGCAGGTTGGTTAGTGCGGCAATCATCTGCCGCTGGTGAGCTTGGTGGAAACGCTCATAGGGGCCAAAGGTGGGCCGCTTGCCCGCCGGTATGTCTTTGTTCAACGGTGGCAGGCTGATCACCGAGGCGGCCTGTTTGCCGGCGAAACTGTGGCTCAGGTTCTCCAGCAGGGTGTTGCGGGTTTTTAGTAGATCAGCCTGCAGAGTCTCTGAAATATCGGACTGAGCTGTAAACGGTCCTTTTGGACGGTGCTGGGTGGCGGTATCCAGGGCAATCGTGTCGGACAGGTCAAACAGCCGGCCTAGCCGCTCAGCGAAACACGCATGGGAGGACGAGGCTGCTTTTGGGTCCAGGCTAGCAAGCAGCTGTACCAGCCGGCTGCCGGCGGGGCCGGTATGCGCGGGTGTTTGCGTCCTGTACATACTGTTGTCCATGGCGGCGGTGAACGAAACGGGCCTACCCGGCGACCGCAGCCATAGGCTGTGAGTGCCGCCCAGTGTCGTGCGGATAGGCCAGCCGTCCATTCTAATAGGGAAAGGCCGGCGATGATAATGCGCTGGTCGGTTGAGCGTTGGGTAACGGCGACCATAACCATTTAGTGGCGGAGGAGGCGTGCATTGTTGGCCAGATTTTCTGGCGGTAAGAACCGTGGCTGGTGGCAGCCTTGACCCTGCTCGGCAAATGGGCTCACTCTGAAACGGGCTTTGCTTGGAGCCCCCGATTGAAAAGGAGTTTTGATTATGGAAACCGGTAAACAAATGATTGCTGATATTAAAAGTAAGCTGGACGAGTTGGAGAGCGAGCTGGATCAATTGGAGAAGCAAGGTGAAGCAGATCGTAGCACGGAGGCGGAGCGACACCAGCTGGCACTAGAGGATGTGTTGACTGAATTGCAACAGCGTATTGATGAATACCGTGAGTTGACCGGGGCAGGTAGCGTAGATGGCAAGGCTAATTGGCAACAGCTCGATAATGATTTGAAAGAATTGGATGATGATCTTTACGGCGCGAACTGATTTGTTGCGGTAATCGCCCTCGCTATGCTCGGCGAGGACGATAGCCGGCATGCCGGCGGTGGCTAAACCAGCTGCCCCAACCCCAGCACCGCGACAAAGCCGATACTGTAGGCCACCAACAGGTAGCCGAAGTAACGCAGGTAGCTGCCGAAGGTGAGCACTTCGATCTTGCTCATGGCGATCACCCCGGCGGCGGAGCCAATGACCAGTAGCGACCCGCCCACACCGACCGAATAGGTTAGTGACAGCCATTGGGATAAGTTCATTTCTATCCCGGAATTGAGCAGCGCGGCGGTCAGCGGCACGTTATCGAATAGTGCCGAGGCCAAGCCCACCAGGAAATTAGCGGCCACGGGTGGCATAACATCATAAAGCGCGGGGAAGTAGGCCAGCATACCCAGCTCCTTGAGCATACCTACCAACAGCAATACGCCCAGGAAAAACAGCAGGGTGTCGAATTCAATCTTGCGGATATATTCCAGAATTGGCTCGTCCTTGTTTAGGAACTGCACCACCATGAACATCAACGATAGACCGAACAGGAAGCACAGCACCGGCGGAATTCCGAATGCTACGTTGGCGGCGATGGTGCCGACAATGGTGCCGAAGAACAGCAGCGCGATAACCTTGTCTCCGCGTTCGATGACGTTGTTTTGTTTCTTGATGTGCACTTCTTCACTGAGCCCTAATGAGAGCATTAATGCTAGTGCAGCAACTGCTCCGGCGGCGGGCAGGCTAAGCAATAGAAGGTCCGGAATTTCCACTTTGCCTGCCAGGAAAATCATCAGTGTAGTGACATCGCCGGTAATCAGCGCGGTGCCCCCAGCGTTAACCGAAAATATCACCAGCACCACGTAGCGCATTAGTTTTTTGACCGGCAGGTTCAGGTTCATCAACACGGCGATACACACCAGGGTGGCGGTGATGTTGTCGGCCATGGAAGAGAACAGGAAGGCAAACACGCCGGTGAGCAACATGAGTTTGCGCTCGCTAATGCGCTCGGGTAGCAGTTTGTTGACCAGGCTGTCGATAATGCCCTTGCCGGATAGATAAGCCACGAAGGTCATGGCGGCCATCAGAAACAACCACAGGGTGGCAATATCCAGCAGGTTGTCATTAAGGCTTTTCATCAGCGCGTCGTGGCTGAGATGAGCCGGGGGGGCAATAAAAAACAGTAGCCAGGCGAAGGACCCGAAAAACAGCGTGGTTTTTGCCTTATCAATATGGACGATATCTTCGACGACGATGGACAAAAAGCCCAGCGCCACCAGGATTAGTAGAACGGTGGTCATGGCGGGCGACTCGCACTGTAGCTAAAAAAGAGAGCGGAGAGCGGCGCTATTTTAGACTTTTTGTGAACTGGGTTCACCGTAAACAATTTGTTTATTGGGGGGCATTCGACGAATTGTGGCGGAAAAATGCTGGATATGTGCAGATTTTGGACGCAGCCCTTTTAAAAGATGCGAATAATTCGCATTATGTATGCCTAGACTGTTTCCGCGTCGATCTGCTCGGCGCGTTTGCTTGTGATATTCGATCTGCTCGGGGAATTTTCATGCTGACTCGCCTGTCCACCGGCGGCCTTTTACTGGCCACCCTGTTTTTTTCTGCCTGTAGCGATGAACCGCAGTCCAGCGGGGCCGTTGTTGCGCAGGCCTATGATCAGACGCAGGGCAAGAAGGTGGTCAGCCACTATGCTGACGTGGCGTTGGCGACCTATACCGATGCGCTTGCCGAAGCTCGCAAGTTGAAAACTCAAATTGATGCGTTACTGGCAGCACCTACGGAAGATAGCCTAACTGCGGCCCGGGATGCTTGGCGTGCGGCCCGGGTGCCCTACATGCAGAGTGAAGTATTTCGGTTCGGCAATGTGGTGGTGGACGAATGGGAAGGACAGGTGAATGCCTGGCCGCTGGATGAGGGCCTGATTGATTACGTGGATGAGGATTATCACGCGGTGATGGGCAACCCCGGCGCCCGCGCCAATATTATTGCCAGCGAATCCTTGAAGATTGGTGAGCAGGCTCTGGATTTGACGGACCTGAGCGCAGAGTTGTTAGCCAGTTTGAATGAGCTAGGGGGCTCCGAGGTGAATGTGGCCACCGGCTATCATGCTATTGAATTTTTGTTGTGGGGGCAGGACTTGAATGGAACCGACGCTGGTGCCGGTGAGCGCCCGGCAACGGATTTTGCCACCGGCCCGCAAGCCACTGGGGGGCATAATGCCCGCCGCCGCGAGTACCTGTCGGTGGTTACCGATCTGCTGATTAACGATCTGGAAGTGATGGTAGACGAATGGCGTCCGGGTGAAGAGAACTACCGGGCTGAGCTGGAAGCCGACTCAGTGGAGAACGGCCTTCGCAAGATGTTGTTTGGCATGGGAAGCCTGTCATTGGGCGAGTTGGCTGGAGAGCGGATGAAGGTGGCACTTGCGGCCCATTCCCCAGAAGACGAGCACGACTGTTTTAGTGACAATACGCATGCGTCGCATTTTTATAATGGTAAGGGCATTCGCAATGTGTATCTGGGCGAGTATCGGCGAGTGAACGGTGAAACCTTGACCGGCCCTTCCTTGAGTGACTTGGTGGCCGCCAATAAGCCGGCCATCGACAACCAATTGAAAGCCGACTTGGAGGCTAGCCGCGCGGCGCTGCAGGGGCTGGTGGACAGTGCCAACAAAGGCATTCATTTTGATCAGTTGATTGCGCCAGGGAATAGCGAGGGGGCGGCCACGGTGAATGCGGCCATCGATACCTTGGTCGCGCAGACTACCAGTATTGAGGCGGCCGCAGCGGTGCTAAATATTCAGGCACTGAATCCGGATACCGCCAACCACAGCTTCTGACATGAGGCCCGCGGTGGGTTGAAAGCACCGGCCGCCGGCCCGTTATCTCGGGCGCTGTGCTGGAGCCGTACATTCCAGCGAAAAGCGGAAAGCTTGCTCATTGTCTTCGTGACTCAAGTATTGAGTCTGCACAGCTAGGCTCTCAAGAGAGAAGGATACCCACCCTTGCGATATTTCTTGCTGTCTTTGGCGGCCCTGTTGGCGGCTTGTGATCAAGGCCCCACTTTTACCGAAGCCGAGCCCGGTGAGCAGCTTTCTGCGGGTAAGGCCACAGTGACTAAAACAGACCAGAATGCGTTTTCGCTGCCGCTAGCGAATCTGCCACCGTCTCGGCGGCTGGATTTCAGTGTGGGCAACAGCTTTTTCCGGAACCCTTGGGTTATTGCTCCGGCCTCCACGGATGCTCGTGACGGCCTTGGCCCATTATTCAATACCAACGCTTGTCAGAACTGTCATATCAAGGATGGCCGAGGTCACCCGCCTGGCCCTGATGCCAAACAAGCGGTTTCCATGTTGGTGCGGTTGTCGGTGCCTGCTAAAGCAGAAGATGATTTGACCCAAGGTGGGTTAATGCCCGAGCCAACCTATGGCGGGCAATTTCAGGATGCGGCCATTCCCGGGGTTGAGCCGGAAGGCCGGGTGCGGGTGGATTACCGCACCCGGATTGTCACTTTTAAAGATGGCTACCAAGTTGCTCTGCGTGTGCCTCGACTGAGTTTCAGTAACTTGGCGTACGGAGACATGCATCCTGCCACGCTGTTTTCCGCGCGTATTGCCCCGCCGGTGATTGGTTTGGGGTTACTGGAAGCCATTCCGGAAGCAGACCTGTTAGCCCATGCTGACCCGGAGGATGCGGACGGTGACGGTATCAGTGGCCGGGCAAATCGCGTTTGGGATCGCCGTAATGACACCACGGCCATGGGACGTTTTGGCTGGAAGGCAGGGCAGCCCAGCTTGCGCCAGCAAAATGCGGAAGCCTTCGCTAATGACATGGGCCTTACCAGCCATTTGGTGCCCACCGATTCCTGCTCCCCGGCCCAGCACGATTGCCTGGCCATGCCCAACGGCGGCGACGCGGAGGTGAGTGATTCCATCCTCGATAACGTCACGTTTTATACCCGCAACCTGGCCGTGCCGGCCCGCCGTAATGTAGACGATAAACAGGTGCTGGCGGGTAAAAGCCTGTTCTTCCAAGCGAATTGCCAAGGCTGCCATGTGGCCGTGTTCACCACCGGAGCCGAAGCCGCGGAGCCGGAGCTGGCCAACCAGACGATTCGTCCCTACACCGATTTGTTGCTCCATGACATGGGGCCGGGTTTAGCGGACGGTCGCCCGGAGTTTTTGGCTAATGGCCAGGAGTGGCGTACCCCGCCGCTGTGGGGTATCGGCCTCACGGAGGCAGTGAATGGCCATACTCAGTTTCTCCACGATGGCCGCGCCCGCAATCTAATGGAAGCGATTCTCTGGCACGAAGGTGAGGCGGCTCAGTCTCGGGATGCGGTGTTGGCGTTTGATGCTAGTCAGCGCGCGGCGTTGTTGGCTTTCTTGAACTCTTTATAACGACGATTAAGGTCGAGGATTCACCATGCGTGCTTTGATTATGCAGGGGGCGGTCGCGTTGTCCGTGTTGATGCTGGCAGCGTGTAGCAACCCACGGCAGGAGGTCACTGTTCAGCTGGCCACTGAGGTGTTATTGCCGGCTCACCAACAATGGCACGACAGCAATGCCGCGCTGATGGACAGTGTGGAGGCGTACTGCGCGGACCCGCAGGCCTCGGTGGAAAAGATGAAGGCCGCATTTTTTCACGCCCAGTCACAGTGGTCTTACTTGCAGCCGTTGATGATCGGCCCGTTGTCGGAAGGCAATCGTAGCTGGCAGGTTCAGTTCTGGCCGGACAAACGCAACCTGGTGGTTCGCCAGACTGAAGCGTTGTTAGACGAGGCCGGCCCACTCACCGGTGAGCAGCTGGAGAAGGCCAGTGTGGTAGTGCAGGGGCTAACCGCTTTTGAATTTGTGCTGTTTGATGAATCGATAGCACTGGCTTCCAGCCGTGATCGCTATTGTCCGTTACTGAAGGGTATTGCGAACCACCAATGGGCGTTGTCTGAAGAGGTGTTGAAACTGTGGCGTGGGCCTGAGGGAATGTTGTTGCAGTTAAGCGATTTTCCCAACGAGCGCTATGCCACTGCGGATGATGGTCTGGCGGCGATTCTGCGGGTGCAGATTACCGGTGTGGACGTGCTGAAGAAAAAATTGGGTGTGCCCATGGGCCGGCTGAATAAAGGCGTGGCGCAGCCCTATCAAGCGGAAGCTTGGCGTAGCCAGCAATCTATTGAAAACCTGCAAGCGTCACTAAAAGGCGCGTGGGCGGTATGGCAGCGGGTACGTTCTCTGGTGAGCGATGAAGGCTTGGTGAGTGATATTGATCAGGCCTATGCGGATGTGAATAGCCGGATGGAGGCGTTGCCTGGGCCGCTGGTGGAATTGGTGCAGGCCCCCTCCCACAGGGATACGTTGGCGGCGCTTTATACCGCGCTGGATCAATTGGAAAATCGGCAGCAGATAGAGCTGGCTCGGGCACTGAATATCCAGATTGGTTTTAACGCCAACGACGGAGACTAGAGTCCGTTGCGCGTTAATAGTTAAAAGTTTGGTCGCAGTGGGCGGTGCAAGCTTGCGGGGAGCGTTATGCCACTAACACGACGTAAGTTGCTGGGTGCTGGTGCGGCGATGGCCGGTGTGGCCGCTCTGGGTGGCGGGTCACTGTGGACCCGTACGGCGGGCAAATCGCCCCTGCTGCTTTCCGCGCGCAACGATGATGCCGGCCAGCACTATGCCATGGGCTATTATTTGAATGGCCAGCGGGCCTTCGCGACGCCGGTGCGCGAACGCTGCCATGCGGTGGCTCGCCATCCTTTCCTGCCTGTTGCTTTGTTTGTGGGGCGCCGGCCAGCAAGGGAAAGTTATCTGTTGGATCTGCGCGATGGCTCTTTGCTGCAAACCCTGCATAGCCAGCCGTATCGCCACTTCTATGGGCATGCCGTTTTCCATGCGCAGGGCCAATGGTTGTACACCACCGAAAACGATCTCAATGAGCCCGGCCGTGGCGTGTTGGGGCGCTACCGGTTGGATCACGCTGCTTTGCAGCTAGTCCATGACGGCGAAGCGTCCACCCATGGTGTTGGCCCCCACGAACTGGCCTGGATGCCAGATGGCGAATCCCTAGCGATTGGTAACGGCGGTATCCGCACTGACGGGCTCAGCCGCCAACAAATGAACCTGGAGACCATGACCTCCAGCCTAGTAATCATGGATCGTCACGGTGCGCTAATCAGCAAGGAAATTCTCACGGATACGCAAAGCAGTATTCGTCACCTGGATGTGGCTGGCGACGGCACGGTGGTGACCGGGCAGCAATATCATGGCCCCGCCTATAACCGTGTGCCGTTGCTGGCCATCAAGCGCCCCGGTGAGGCCTATCAACCGTTTCCTGTCAGCCAGACACAGCTGGCAATGATGGATCAGTACACCGCCAGCATCGCCATTCATCGCCAGCAACGGCAAGTGGCCATGACGGCGCCACGGGGCAACCGGTTCTTTATCTGGGACCTGGATAGCGGGGAGACCTTGCTAGATACGCCGATGTCAGATTGTGCCGGTGTGGGGGCAGTGCCGGGCGGGTTTGCGGTGACCTCGGGGCAGGGCAAATGCCGTTACTTCGATAGCCGTACTGCGGATGTGCAGGGGCAGTGGCTGGCATTGCCGGGGGGCGGCTGGGATAACCATCTCTGGTTAGGTTAGGCGCCCGTGATAGCGGGCGCCAAAAACAAGCCACTGAATGTTAATCGTGCCAGCCGGATACCTTGCCGCTGCACACCCAGTCCTTGGAGCCCCGTTCGACCCCAATGGATCTGTAACTGTAGCGGCCATTGGCGTTGGATGTAGACCAACTCTTGGTTTTACCGGCCCCGATGCCGGAGGCGCCGCAATCTTCAGAGCCGTCTTTGCGTTCATTGCAGAAACGGGCGTAGATACGATTGTTGCAGGAATTGCGGTAGGTAACGATAAAATTCCCTTTGCTGTACTGGCTCCATTTGGTGTTGTGCACCACCATGCAGGGGGCGCCACCACTGTTGCGAGCATCCCAGCAGGTGTCATCGTCCAGGCTGGAGTAATAGTCTGCGGCAGCAAACTGTGAAGCCAGTAATATGGCAATGCCAATGGTCCATTTCATTATCTTCCCCTTGTTCCCTTCTTTGTTGACCTAGTTGGCTCCCCAAAAGAGCCGGCTATGTTTATTGTAGAAAGCTGCCGGGAATATGCCTCACCCATATGGGGTAAACGGGTGCATAACGTGTTGTATAAATGTCAGCCAAGGCGCTTGTAACGGGAAGAGACAGGAAGGGCCAGGAGGTGGCCACTGGGTCTAGTGGCCATGCTCGGTGGTGCATTTGCGGTGATCGCTTAACACTTCTATAACCCGGCATTCGCCAGGCCTCCCTTGTTCGCACTCGTTAATCATTCGGCCCAGTTCATCGCGCAAGGCGCTGAGTGATCGAATTCGTTGCTCGACGGTCTCAAGGTGGCGGCGGGCAATATCATCGGCACAGCCATGCTGTTCACTCATGGTGAGCAGCTCGCGAATATCTTCCAGGGTGAAGCCCAATTCGCGGCTGTGACGAATAAAGGCCAATCGTTCCCGGTGGCGCTGATGGTAGCGTCGCTGTCCCCCTTCACTGCGTGCCGGTTCCGGCATCAATCCGATTTTTTCGTAGTAGCGAATCGTCTCCACTTTGCAGCCGGTGGCGTTACTGAGCGCGCCGATAGAGAACAGGGTTGGCATGATTATTACCTCATGGGCCGATAACTGGGCTTGAACCTGTAGTTACTATAGCTTTTTAAATGGAACCTGAATCAGTGAAATCAAGGAGCCCAAGCAGGCGCTACCGGCAGCAATAGACGTTTGCCACTGCCATGTCGGGCCCAAAGAGAGTGGAGAAACAATATGGGTTGTTGTGATCACGAGATAGTGGGAAACCCGGCACCAGATTACCAACGAGTGCTATGGATCGTGTTGGCGATTAATGCGGTGATGTTTGTGGTGGAAGCGGCCTCTGGAGTGCTGGCGGATTCGCGGGCATTGCAGGCCGATGCGCTGGACTTTCTGGGCGATACCGCTACCTACGGTTTAACCTTGTGGGCGTTGGGACAGTCGGTGGCCTGGCGGGTACGCGCAGCCCGTATCAAGGGGGTGTCGTTATTGTTGATGGGCGTGATCGTGCTGGCGAACAGCATTTGGGCGCTGGTGAAGGGCAGTGCGCCGCAGGGCGAGCTGATGATGGGTGTAGCCAGTTTGGCGCTGTCGGCCAATGTGATTAGTGCGCTGTTATTGCTGCGCCACCGGCAGGGGGACGCCAATATTCGATCCGCCTGGCTGTGCTCGCGCAATGATGCGTTGGCCAACCTGACAGTGCTGATCTCCGGCACCCTAGTGGTATGGCTAGACAGCCGCTGGCCAGACCTGCTGGTGGCAGTGGCCATTGCGGGCCTGTTTACCCACAGCGCCGTGTCGATTTTGCGTCAGGCGCAGAACGAGTCCGCCGCAGAGCACGGGTGCGGTACGTCGTGAGCAAATGGTTATTATTGTTGGCGATGAGAAGGTGGGGCGGTAGGCTGCACCGAGTTGGGCAGCTTATGTTTTCTGCCTCTCCACTGTGATCAAGATGAGCTCTATGGAATTTAAACAGGAAGATCTGACTGCCCTGATTGAACGTACCATGCCCTTCGGGAAATATGCCGGCCGGGTATTGATCGATCTGCCCGAGCCATACCTGTTGTGGTTTACCAAGAAGGGTTTCCCGAAAGGTGAGCTAGGCCGGCTGATGGCACTGGCGCTGATGCTGAAAATGGACGGCACGGAAGGTTTGCTGGAACCGTTACGCAAATAGGCTGTATCACCGGGGTCAAGCAGGTATCCTGAGTGCATATCCCGTTCAGGAGTCAGCTGTGCCGTTACTTGAAGTGGTTGCCAATAATGTCTGGGCCTATGCCATTCCCCATCACTTTATGGGGCTGCATGTGGGCGCTCGGATGACTGTGGTCAAATTGTCTTCGGGTGGTTTGTTGCTGCACTCCCCGGTTCCGGTGGACGATGCGTTGGCCGGGGAACTGGCGGCGTTAGGTGAAGTGGCGCATATCGTTTGCCCGAACCTTTTTCACCATGTGTTTGCCGGCGAAGTGAAACAGCGTTACCCCCAGGCCGTGCTGCACGGCCCGGCAAAACTGGCGAGCAAGCGCAAGGATCTGGCACTGGATGCGGTGCTCTCGCAAACCCCGCATCCAGACTGGGGGGATGATTTCGAGTTGGTGTTTATCGAAGGATCCATGTTGCACGAGACGGTGTTCTATCATTGTTCCAGTAAAACGCTAATTGCCGCCGATCTGATTGAAAACTTCCATCAATGCGACCATGGCTTCACTCGCTGGTATTTGAAACTGGGAGGCCTGTGGAAATCACCGGGCTGGCATCCGGTTTTACGGCTGGTGTATCTGAACCGGCGCAAAGCCCGCGCCAGCGTGACCCGAATCCTCGAGTGGCCCTTTGAAAAACTCAGCCTGGCTCACGGCGAGGTCATCACTGAAAACGCCCGTAACCAGGTCCGCCATGGGATGGAGTGGTTGCTCTAGTTCAACGTTCAACGTTCAACGTTGAAACTTGAAAAGCGTGGCTCGGTGGCAGAGCCACATTAGAAACGGTAGTGCCGCGATTCTTTTTCCCGGGGCCACGGGGTTGTTTTGGCTGCGTGGCACAGCGCTGTTCGCGCTTTTAACTTTGAACTCGCAATTTCCTCCCTCCACATTTCTTGCAACATTTCCCGTTATATTCCTCACCATCATTACTGGTCTGTGGAATTGCCCATGCCTCGCTGGATTCGTCGTTTCCCGAAAACGGTTCTTTTCGTTGTTGTTTTAATCGTATGCCTGTTGTTCGCCGGTTGGCGCTGGGGCTTTTCGTCGGCGCCGGCCACGCAGTGGGAAACAGCCACGGTGGAGCGTGGTGATGTGGAGGAACTGGTCACCGCGCTGGGCACCCTGGAGCCGGGAGATTATGTGGATGTGGGTGCGCAGGTCTCAGGGCAGTTGACGCATTTGTATGTGGATGTAGGGGACTCGGTGGAGGAGGGGCAGCTGCTGGCTGAAATTGACGCCTCCGTGCAGCAAACGCAAGTAGATGCGGGCCTTGCTGAGCTGGAAGCGTTACGTGCTCAGTTAGAGCAGCGGCAGGCCGAGTTGAATCTGGCTGAGCTTCAATATCAGCGTCAGCAGCGTTTGCGTGACGCGAATGCTACCAGTGAAGATGCTTTTCAAAGTGCCGAGTCAAACTTGGCGATTACCGGTGCCCAGATCAAAGTATTGCAAGCACAGATTCGTCAAAAACAAGCCAGTGTGGAGGGCGATCAGGCGACCCTTGGCTATGCGAAAATTTATGCTCCACGCAGCGGCACGGTTGTGAGCTTGGATGCCCGTGAAGGCCAGACGCTTAACGCTAACCAGACTACCCCGACACTGATGCGCATTGCTGACCTGTCCGTGATGACGATTTCCACGGAAGTGTCCGAGGCAGACGTTCATCGACTAAGCGCAGGCATGCCGGTTTATTTCAACACCCTTGGCAATGAGACGGTGCGCTACGACAGTGAGCTACGGCAAGTGCTGCCTACGCCGGAAGTGGTGAATAATGTGGTCCTGTACACCGCTGAGTTCGATGTGGCTAACGATAATGGTCAGTTAATGTCGGGGATGACCGCGCAGGTTTTCTTCGTGGTTAATTCCGCCCGCGATGTGCTGAGCTTGCCGATGGCTGCCGTAAAGCGAGCGGGGCGAGGGGCGTGGAAAGTTCAGGTGCTGGATAGCAAGGGGGAACCACAGGATCAACCAGTGAAAATAGGTATCGACAATCGCGTTCGTATCGTGATTGATGAGGGGCTTGAAGAGGGCGATGTTGTGACGCTGAGCCAAGCGAGCAGCAATGTTGCGTTGAAAAAAAACAAGGATAGTCTGCCACGTCAAGGACGGTTCTAATGCCGTTGATTGAACTGTGTAACATTCGCAAGCGTTATCCTGCCGGGGATCAAGATGTAGAAGTCTTGCACGGCATTGATTTGTCCATTGAGGCGGGGGAGTTTCTTGCCATTATGGGCAGTTCCGGCTCGGGGAAGTCTACCCTGATGCATATTCTTGGCTGCCTGGATCAACCCAGTGACGGAGAATATCGCTTTTCCGGCCAACCGGTGACGGCCATGGATCATGACCAGCTGGCCTGGTTGCGTCGGGAAATGTTTGGGTTCGTATTCCAGAGTTATCACTTGATTGGCACCGCCAGTGCTTGGGAAAACGTAGCGTTACCGGCTATTTATGCAGGCGTGCCCCGAGAAGAGCGCAAACAGCGAGCGCAGCAGTTACTGACAGATCTTGGTCTTGAAGATCGCCTGGAAAATCGTCCGAGCCAACTTTCCGGGGGGCAGCAGCAGCGGGTATCTATTGCTCGGGCCTTGATGAATGGCGGCAAGGTGATTCTTGCCGACGAGCCCACCGGTGCGCTGGACAGCGCCAGTGGTGAAGCGGTAATGGATCAGCTGCGCAGCCTGGCGGAGCAAGGCCACACCGTTATTGTGATTACCCATGACGCCAAGGTGGCCGCCCATGCGGACCGGGTAGTGGAGATTCATGATGGCAACCTGATTAGCGATACGCGACATCATGATCATCTCCATGAGCGTGCCAAACCAGTGTCAGCGCCGCCAAAAGAATCCGTGATGCCGGATCCTGGTGAGGTGATGGAAGCTGTGGTGATGGCTTTGCGTTCTTTGCGTGCTAATTGGATGCGCACCCTGCTGACATTACTTGGCATTGTTATTGGCGTTGGTGCGGTAGTGGTGATGTTAGCGATTGGTGAGGGCGCAAAACAGGATGTGGTGGCACAGATCAATGAGCGTGGCACCAATCTTCTAGTCGTTCGCCCGGACCGGGGCATGCAACGAGTGGCGGATGGCGTGATTGCCACCTTGGTGCCAGCGGATGCGCAAGCGTTAGAGTCCCTTCCTAATATAAGCATCGCGGTACCGGAAATTTCTGGGAATGTGACTGCCCGGGCCAATGGTATGGATATCTCGACCAGTGTGCAGGCGGTGAGCGAAGATTTTCCATCGCTACGTGATTGGCAGCCTGTGCAGGGAATATTTTTCGGGGAGGAGGATCTCAAGAGCTATTCTCCGGTGGCTGTGATTGGCCAGACAGTAAAAGAGAATCTATTTCCGGAGGGTGATCCATTGGGGCAGTTCCTGTTACTCGACAGTATTCCTTTTCAAGTAATTGGTGTGATGAGCGCTCAGGGCGCCAGTGATCGGGGGGAGGATCAGGATGATGTGGTCATTGTTCCACTGTCCACCGGAACCCTGCGTTTATTCGGACAAAACTATCTTAACTCTATTACGGTGGCGGTGGATGATGTGACGCAAATCGATGCCACGGAAGCCGCTGCGGTGGCGCTGTTAACCCAGCGTCATGGCAAGCAGGATGTGCGCGTTTTCAACATGGCCTCGCTGCTGGAAATGGTGTCGGAAACCCAAAACACCTTAACGGCTCTGCTCGGTTCCATTGCCGCCATTTCCTTGTTAGTCGGCGGAATCGGAGTGATGAATATCATGTTGGTGAGTGTGACCGAACGTATCCATGAAATTGGTATCCGTATGGCTACCGGGGCAAGACAGCGCAATATTCTTCAGCAATTTCTTACCGAGTCGGTGGTGGTATCGGCCTTGGGCGGCATTGTTGGCGTAGTGATAGGGGTATTGGTGGGTTGGTTATTGATGCTGTTTGGCATGGCGATTGTGTTCTCCGTGCCGGTCATGGTGGTGTCTTTTGTCTGCGCTGCGGGAATCGGTTTGTTATTTGGTTTTGCACCTGCGTTGAAGGCCGCGCGCCTAAACCCAGTGGAGGCGCTCAGTAATGATTAAGGCAATCAATAAACAGTTGTGGGTGATGGTATTTGTTTTGCTTTCCGGCTGTGCCATGCAGTCCGGCCTGCAAGCTCCGGAACAGGGAATGCTAACGCAATGGCTCAACCAGCAGCAGGCCAGTGAGGCCATGGTGAACCACCCGCAATGGTGGCAACAATTTAACAGCGCGGAGCTGGATCAGCTGGTGGAAAAGGCGCTGGCGGCCAATACGGATTTGCTGGTGGCGGCGGCGCGAGTTGAGCAGGCCGATGCGCAATTGAGTCAGATCGGTTCAGCACTGTTTCCCACCATAGGGCTGGGAGCAGGAGGCAGTCGTAGTGGTGTATTTGGCGAAGGCGGAAGCACCGATAGCTACAATGCCTCACTGAGTGCCAGTTACGAGCTGGACCTGTGGGGGCAGCTTCGCAATAGCCGTGATGTGGCGCGGGCTTCCCTGCTGGCGAGTCAGTTCAGCCGTGATACCGTGCAGCTCACGGTCATTGCCAGTGTGGTGAATATGTATCTGCAGGTGTTGTATCTGCAGGATAATCTGGCGCTGTCAGAAGAAAATCTGGCGCTGGCCCAGCAAGTATTGGATGTGGTGCAAGCCAAGGTAGAGAACGGTGCCGTTTCTCCCCAGGATCTGGCTCAGCAGAAAACGGTGGTCGCCAATGTGGAGGCGCAGCTGCCCTCCCTGCGTCATCAACTTCGCCAGAGCCGCTATGCCCTGGCGGTATTAGTGGGCGAAATGCCGCAGGCATTCCAGGTGGGCGGTGGCGCCCTGAGTAGCCTGCAATTACCGGAAATTCAGGCCGGGCTACCGGATCAGGTGCTGGCCCAGCGCCCGGATGTTGCTCAGGCTCAGGCCAGCTTGATGGCGGCGGACTATTCCGTGGCCGCCGCCCGGGCGGACTACTGGCCCTCTATTTCGCTCACCGGCAATGGTGGTTATGCCAGCAGTGCATTGTCTTCATTATTCAATGGCGACGCGGTGTACAGCCTCGGAGTGTCACTGGCGCAAACGCTGTTTGATGGTGGTGCACGTGATGCTCGGATTGAGCAAAGCAAGGCCGCCTGGGAAGAACAGGTGGCTAGCTATACCGGTACTCTGTTGGTGGCCTTGCAGGAAGTGGAGCAATCATTGAGTAATGTGCAGGGCTTGGCTGAGCAACAACAGTATCGTGAAGAGGCATATCGGCAAGCCGAGGAAGCCTACCGGGTGGCGCAGGTGCGTTATCGGGAAGGAGAAACTGAACTTACTGATGTGCTCAGTGCACAAAGCAGCTTTAACAGTGCCCGCCAGAACAGTCTCGACCTGATTTATAATCAGTATCAGTCTCGCGTCACTCTGTACCGGGTGTTGGGTGAAGGGGGCAAGGCCTCCGCTGAATCCTGAGTTATTTGCCGGTTTATCTTTCAAACGACACAATACGGCGACCTACCACTGCCTGCCAGGTCGCCCGTGCTGCCGCTTGTGTATCACCCCGAATACAGTTTTCCTTTTCCTGGGAAGCACCGCTTCCCCATGGAGAAATTCTCTCTATTACATACTCATTTGCGGCGCCGCAGAATTGCGTGTGTCGACAACGAATTCCGTCCTGGCCGGGCTAAGGCTGCACTATTAAGTCAGGCTCACTGCCCGCAGTACGTATCGGCCATGGTGAACGGTACGCTGGATGCCAAGGCGTTGCGGCGCATGGGGTTGCCCTGGAGTGAAGCCTTATTGAAGCGATCCTGTATTGCGCCTATGGGAACGCTAATGACAACTCAGTTGGCACTAGAACATGGTATTGCCTGCCATCTAGCCGGTGGCACCCATCATGCCCATTACGATTTCGGTTCCGGTTTCTGTATTTTCAATGATCAGGTGTTTGCGGTCCGCCAATTGTTGGATCGGGGCGTGGTCAATAAGGTGTTGATGTTTGACTGCGATGTGCATCAGGGCGATGGCACGGCTGCCATGCTGGCAGATGAGCCTCGGGCTTTCACGTGTTCCATTCACTGCGAGAAAAACTTTCCTGTTCGCAAAATGCGTAGTGATCTGGATGTGGAGTTGCCGCTGGGGATGACGGATCAGGATTATCTGGATACGGTATTTTCCACGTTGGAATCATTGCTGAAATCAGAGCAGCCGGATCTGGTGCTTTACGATGCCGGGGTGGATATTTTCCAGCATGATCCGTTAGGACGGCTGCATATTTCTGAGCAAGGCATCGCCGATCGAGACCGGGGTGTCATCGTCCGTTGCCGAAGTCGGAATATTCCTATAGCAACGGTGATTGGTGGCGGCTACGATGACGATCGTGAGGCGCTGGCCCGCCGCCATGCAATCGTTATAGAGCAAGCCTTTGCGTTGCAAGTTGAAAGATCAAGCGCGGGTAATACCCGAGGTCAGTGAAATTCTTGCAATGTGGAGCTTCCAATTTCCCGCTGCTCCGAAGGAGCGATCATGTCCAAAGCTTTATTGATCATGGCCCATGGCAGCCGCAGTGAAACGGCGAATGATGAGTTTCGTGTGTTGGTGAATACGGTGGCAGAGTCTGGCCCCGGTGCCGGGCAGGAATATGTGGCCGTGTTGCCCTGTTTTCTTGAGCTCGCCAACCCCTCATTGATCGAAGCGATTCAACAGCTTGAACACCAACCAGTGAAAACAGTGCAGCTGTATCCTTTATTCTTTAATAAGGGAAAGCATGTAGGCAGGGATATCCCCGCTCAAGTGGAGGATGCCCGCCAGCGCTTCCCGGATTTGTCGATTGAGCTACTGGAATATTTCGGTAATGCCCACGGGCTGACCTCGTTAATTTTGCAACATGTTGGTGAGCAAGCCTAACAGGGGGCAGGGAGGTACATAGTGCTCGCTATAGCATTGGCTATGTAATCGATTTCGTATTCCCTCGCACTTGTGTTGACCTGGAAATGACTAGATCCACGCCCGGTGGTCTATTTTGGTCATTGAGGTTCCTTGTGGAGAGGGCGTAGCCTCGATGCCATCTTTATGACCTGATAGTCAACAGCGTGTGATGACGAGGAGAGTACGGTGGCAGAAGCATATATCGTAGCGGCGGTGCGTACCGCGGGTGGTAAAAAGAACGGTCGGTTGAGCAAGGTACACCCGGCGGACATGGGTGGCCGTGTTATTGATGCAGTGGTAGAGCGCACGGGTGTGGCTCCAGAGAAAGTCGACGACGTGATTTTTGGTTGCGTGAGCCAGATTGGCCCACAGGCCTTTAACGTGGCGCGCACTTCCATTATGAGCTCCTGCCTACCGGAATCTGTGCCGGGGGTTACGATTGACCGCCAGTGTGGGTCTTCCCAGCAGGCCATCCACTTTGCAGCCCAAGCAGTGATGAGTGGCACTCAGGATTTGGTAATTGCGGGTGGTGTGGAATCCATGAGCCAGCTGCCGATCGGTTCCCCGGTGCTTGCGGCGAAAGAACTGGGCAACCCGTTTACCGGTGAAATCAGCAAGCGATATCCCAGTGCAACATTCAGCCAATTCCATGGGGCTGAGTGTATGGCGGAAAAATACGGAGTGAGCAAGGCAGAGCTAGACCAGTTCGCCTATGACTCCCACAAGCGTGGTGCTGCAGCGACGCAAGCGGGTCGTTTCAGCGATGAGATCATCCCGGTACCGGTGACCCTGGAAGACGGCTCTCAGGAAGACCATGTGGTCGATGAAGGGATTCGCTGGGAAGCAGAGCTGGACGCGATCAAAGCGCTAGAACCTCTGCAGGAAGGGGGACATATCAGTGCCGCCAACGCGAGCCAGATAACGGACGGGGCTTCCGCCGTTATGATCGCCAGCGAGGCTGCGGTTAAAGAACTGGGTTTGACACCGCTGGCGCGTATTCATGCCATGGCGGTGGTGGGCTCTGACCCGACCATGGTATTGGAAGGCCCGATCCCGGCCACTGAGAAAGTGCTTAAGCAGGCCGGCATGAGTATGGCGGATATTGATCTGTATGAAGTGAACGAAGCGTTCGGCTCGGTGCCATTGGCCTGGATGAAGGCGGTGGGTGCGGATTACGAAAAAATGAACGTGAACGGTGGTGCTCAGGCGTTAGGCCACCCATTGGGGGCCACCGGCTCCAAGTTGATGGGTACGTTGGTCTATGAGCTCAAGCGCCGTGGTGGCAAGTACGGTCTGCTGACTATCTGTGAAGGCTTAGGGACGGCAAACGCTACCATTATTGAAGCGTTATAGAAGCGGCTACAGAGTAAGGGTCGAGTTCCTCATTGCTGAGATCTCGATGGAGATAAAAAAAGCCGGCCAAGGTCTCCTTAGCCGGCTTTTTTATATTGGTTGTGGGCCTGGGGTGTTGGCTCGTTATCTGCAACCTCGATAGTGAGCGCGGTACCCGGGAGTGATAGGAAAGCCCCCCTTACGACGTTGCGCTTTCTGCCTCTTCTAACACTTCCATGGCGTCTAATAATTTCCCTTCCAATTCGTCGTGCTGTTTCTTCAGGCGCGCTTGGTCACCGAGCAAGCCGTTCATTTCGTTCTTTCGATTTGGGTCCGTATATAACGCTTCATCGCCTAAAGCGGCTTCCACGGCTAGCAGTTTTTCGCTGCACTGGCCTAGCTGTTGTTCTAACTGGTCTACCTGTTTTTTTAGTGGCCGTAGCTGCTGACGTAGCTGGGCGGCTTGCTGGCGACGGGCCTTGGGGTCTTGCCCATCGCTGGGTTTTTCTTCTTTCACTGGTTTACCGTCGCGGCGGTGTTGTTGCAGCCAGCGAGCGTAATCGTCCAGATCACCATCGAAATGGCTGACACTGCCGTTGGCCACAAGGAAGAAGTCGTCCACGGTGGTTTCCAGCAAGTGGCGATCGTGGGAGACCATCACTACCGCGCCTTCGAAAGCTTGCAGGGCCAGCGTCAGCGCTTCGCGCATGTCCAGATCCAGGTGGTTGGCCGGTTCATCCAGCAGCAGTAAGGCGGGTTTTTGTTGAACGATCATGGCCAGGGCCAGGCGCGCTTTTTCACCTCCGGAAAAGCGCCCGATGGACGCGAATACGTCATTGCCCTGAAACCCGAAGCGGCCCAGCTCACTGCGTAATTCTGATTCGCTCCACTGGGGGTAGAAGCGCGACAGCATCTGGTATGGGGTATCGTTAGCATCCAAACGATCCACCTGTTGTTGGTGGAAGTAACCAATTTTCAGGTCGTCGTTTTTTTCAAAATGCCCGCCCAAGGCGGGCAGTTCGCCGACCAAGGTGCGTACCAGCGTTGATTTGCCCGCCCCATTGGGGCCCAGCAGGCCGATGCGGCTTTCCGGCCGCAGGCTCAGGGTGACCTGATCGAGAATCACGGTATCTATGCCGTCATTGCGATAGCCGCACTGCACCGCGTCCAGGTTTTCCATAGGGTTGGGCAGTTTTTCTGGCTGGTGGAAATCAAAACTGAAGCCGGAATCCACATGGGCGGGGGCGATCAGTTCTAGCTTTTCCAGCGCCTTTACGCGGCTCTGGGCCTGCTTGGCTTTGCTGGCTTTTGCCTTGAAGCGGGTAATGAATTTCTGCAAGTGGGCTACTTGGGTTTGTTGCTTGTCGTGCATTTTTTGCTGCAGCGCCAGTTTCTCGGCACGTTCACGCTCGAAGTCAGAATAGCCGCCGGTGTATTGCTTCAGGCTATTGTGCTCGATGTGCAGAATCTGGGTGACGATGGCATCCAGAAAGGCGCGGTCGTGGGAGATAACGAGTAGTGCTCCGGGCTGCTGAACCAGATAGCTCTGCAGCCAGAGGATGGCATCCAGNGATCCAGGTGGTTAGTGGGCTCATCGAGAAGCAACAGGTCGGCATCGCTTATCAGTACCTGGGCTAGGTTAAGGCGCATGCGCCAGCCGCCGGAAAAACTGGAGACCGGTTGTTGCTGTTGGGCTTCATTAAAGCCGAGGCCGGCTAGCAGGATGGCCGCGTTGGCTGGTTGTTGCCAGGCATGCAAGGCATCCAGCTCGCCGTGGGCCAGAGCGATGGCATGGTTATCGCCGGCCTGTTCCGCTTTGGCCAGTTTGCGTTCCGCGGTGCGCAGGCCATGGTGGCCGTCGAGAACATAGTCGATGGCGGGCTGGTCCAGTGCCGGCACTTCTTGGGCCATCATGGCCAAACGCCAGTCGGCTGGGCAATTAATGTTGCCGCCATCGCTCTCTAGCTCGCCCATGATAAGCTTAAATAACGAGCTCTTGCCGCTGCCATTGCGGCCCACCAAGCCTACGCGCCAGCCCTTGTGCAGGACCAGGTTGGCGTCTTCCAGCAGCAAGTCGGGGCCGCGGCGAAGGTTGATATGTTCAAGAGACAGCATGGTAAGCCTTTTTGTGCCTGAAAACGGTGGCCTGCGCGCAGTGAAAGACACGCAGGAAACCGGCGCAGTGTAAGCGATGGCCTGTTTAAGCACCAACCTGCCCGAGGGCGGTAAATCAGGGGATGCCGGTGAGTAATAAAATAAAAACGGATCTGTGGCGTTTTGCGTTGGGGCGCTGGCAAGACAAGGCGTTTGAGAATGGCTGCCTGCATTTGCAGGATGAATATCAAGTCCCGGTGTCATTACTGCTGTGCGGATTATGGCTAGCGGAGGCGGGAAAGCTGCCAGATGCCCGAACCGGCCGGCGGCTGGCAGAGTTGGCCGAGCAATTCGAAGCGGATTACCTGCGCCCTCTGCGCGCGGTGCGTCGCAAGGCCGGGCAGGATGACCGGTTGCCCGAGTTCAAGCGCCAACTCCAGCAAGTGGAGCTGGAGGGAGAGCGTTGGTTGCTGACTACCTTGCCCGCTTTGTGCGATAACCTGCTACCGGCAGGCAAATCGGTAGACCCGCTGAGCTGGTTATTGGTGTTGGCTCCGGAAATGGCTCAGTGCGAAGGATTGCAGAGCGCACTTTCCCAATTGGTTGAGTTGAAAGTTTAAAGCCCTGGATTCAATGGCGGGCGTTGGGCAGGCGCCATCCGAACCGGATTATAGCCGCACCGCAATATGTTCAAAGACATTGGTTCCGCCAGCAATGAGGAGTGGTGGTGTGGCGGGAACGTTAACGATTTGGCACACATTTCAGACGCTCTTTTGAACGTTCAACTTTGAACTTTCCCCCCTCCGCTGCCATTCTGTCTTCCCTCGTTTTATCCGGATATCGCCCCATGACCACCGATCTTGACTTCGACCGTGACCATCTCTGGCACCCCTATACCTCCACCTCCAAACCGCTGCCCACCTTTCCCGTGGCTAGTGCCAAAGGGGTACGGTTAATGCTGGAGGATGGTCGCGAGCTGGTGGACGGTATGTCGTCTTGGTGGGCGGCGGTGCATGGTTATAACCATCCCGTGCTGAATCAGGCAGCCAAGGATCAAATCGACCGCATGGCCCATGTGATGTTTGGCGGGTTGACCCACGAACCGGCGGTGGAACTGGGGAAAAAACTGGTTGATCTAACGCCCGAGCTGTTGGAAAAAGTGTTTCTTGCCGATAGCGGTTCGGTGTCTGTGGAAGTGGCGATTAAGATGGCGCTGCAGTATTGGTTGAGTCAGGGGTATGCGGGGAAGGACAAATTGCTGGCCCTGCGTAACGGTTATCACGGCGATACCTTTGGCGCCATGGCTGCCTGTGATCCGGTCAACGGCATGCACTCGCTATTCAGTGGTGTGCTGGCCAAGCACTATTTTGCGGAGGCGCCGCAGTGCCCCTACGACAGTGATTTTAATACGGCGGACCTGGATTCCATTCAGCAGATGTTGGCGGAGCATCACCAGGAAATTGCCGCGGTGATTCTGGAGCCTGTCGTGCAGGGCGCCGGCGGTATGCGTATCTACCATCCGACTTATTTGAAAGCGGTGCGCGCGCTGTGTGATGAGTACGGTGTGCTGTTGATCTTTGATGAAATCGCCACCGGGTTCGGCCGCACGGGCAAGCTTTTTGCTCTGGAGCATGCGGATGTATGCCCGGATATCCTTTGTTTGGGCAAGGCGATTACCGGCGGCTACATGACCCTGGCCGCCACGTTATGCACCCGCCAGGTGGCCGCAGGCATTTGTGAAGGTGAGGCGGGCGTATTGATGCACGGCCCCACTTTTATGGGCAATCCGTTGGCCTGCGCCGTGGCGAATGCCAGCATTCAGCTGTTGCTGGATTCCGGCTGGCAGCAAAAAGTGGCCGCTATCGAAGCTCAGCTCAAAGACGAACTGATGCCGTTGAAGGCGTTGCCTGCGGTGGCCGATACTCGGGTGCTGGGTGCCATTGGCGTGATGGAAATGAAGGAGCCTGTCGCCATGGAGCAGGTGCAGGCGCGTTTTGTGGAGTTGGGTGTGTGGATTCGTCCGTTCGGCAAGCTGGTCTACATCATGCCGCCATTCGTCATTGAAGCGGATGATTTGAGCAAGCTGACTGGCGCGATGCGGGATTTGGCTGAACAGAAATAACGGCAAGCTTGGATGAAGGAATCGGAAACATTCCAGGTTTTTTTCTTTTGAACCTTTCACGTTGAAGGTTCAAATGAATCTGGCGGGCCGTGTGGTGATCGCGCAGACAGCGAGTCTGGCCGGCACATACCGTTGAGTATCGTGCAGGGTTACCAGGAAGGGGATTTTCAGGCTGAACAGAAATTGACGCTGCGCTTCGTAGATTTTCGTGCGGGTACGGGCCTGGTTGGCGACGACGGCGGTAGCCGGGTGTTAGCGCCACACTTTGCAGGATGCGGGTGGTGGGGGCGGTGGCGCGGATATCAATGCTGGTCTTGCAGTAAGCCTCTTTTCTGTTTGCGACCAGAATCACTAAGCGCGATATGTGGGGTTTATTCAGGGAGTCGCTGCCCCTCCGATAGGCGACTCTGTGCGCTGTTTATACAGTTTCTGTATGGTTATTTCGCATGATTCTAGCTCACCCGGAATGCCGGCTGGAGCATGGTCGAACGAAAGTGAGCTGTGCTCTCGAACTTGGCATTACCGCAAAAGTGGCAAAAGTCATGTAAATTGTGATCGTATTTTGCTCTCATCGGGAACTCGATCCTGTGAAGAGGCTCAATATAGGGGGAATTCGGCATTATGCGCTTCGGGCTCATTATTACCGTGCTGTTGGTAGCGGTGCTTACGGCACTGTTTACTGTGCCGTTAGGTGGAGGCAAACCACTACTGGACTGGCAACATGTTGAGCGGAATTGGCAACAGCCGGAAAAACTGTTCGATGGCAAAGTGTCGCCTTGGCTGGGAAAAAAGGACGAGACTGAGCTGTATCGCTGGCGTGACCCGGGTGGAAACTGGCAGTATGGCCAAATTCCACCGCCGGGAGTGTCGGTGGACCCCATTACAGTGAAGGCTCCAAGCACGATCAGCGCGGAAGAGATGCGCGGTGGCAAGGGGCTTGAGACACAACAGAAACAATAATCGTAGGCCAATTGGAGGCAGAATGAAGAAATTGGGAATCGTGCTGGCGGGTACCGTCTTGCTGGCAGCCTGTGGTCAGGACAATGCAGAAGTAAAAACGGATGACCAAAAGGCGTCCTACGCACTGGGTTTTCGCAGTGCAGAGCAAATGCGCAGCCTAGAGAGCCTGGATCTGGATGCCATGGTCGCTGGCCTACGTGATGGTATTGACGAGAAGGGTGAATCCCGTCTCGGTGACGAAGATCTGGATCAACTGATCCGCGATTTTCAGGGGCGCATGATCGCGGCTCAGCAGGAAAAACTGGAAGAAAAGGCTGGCGAGAACATGGAAGCCAGCGAAAAATTCCTGGCTGACAATGCCGAGCGTGAAGGTGTTACCGTCACCGAGAGCGGCCTGCAATACGAAGTGTTGGCTTCGGGTGAAGAGGGTGCGCCGTCTCCGACCCTGGAAGACACCGTGGAAGTCCACTATCACGGAACTCTGCCCGATGGCACGGTGTTTGACAGCTCTATCGAGCGCGACAAGCCGGCCACATTCGGTCTGCAGCAGATCATCCCAGGTTGGCAAGAAGCATTACCCATGATGAAGGAAGGCGACAAGTGGAAAGTCGTCCTGCCGCCGTCTTTGGGCTATGGTGAGCAAGGCGCCGGTGGCGACATTGGCCCTAACCAGGTGCTGATTTTCGAAATCGAGCTTCTGGATGTGAAAGGCAGTGGTGATGACGCGGAATAAACCCCGCCGTTTCACGCTTCATCAAAAAGGGCGCCTTCGGGCGCCCTTTTTGATGAAATGCCGAGGAACATTCAACGTTAAAATGCGACGAATAGGTGAAGAGAACCTACACCGTTGAATTCAAACGGCGCGCGATTTTTTATAAATCCGCGGCGTGTCTGAAGGTTACGGGCGAAGCCCTAAACAAAGTCGTGTTGCAACATCTCCACCCCGCGGTTCAACGTTCAACTCGCAATATATCCTTTATTAATGTGTGGCCTGTTGGTAAGGGGGATCTTGCTGATGGATGCTGAGGATCAGCTGGTCTTCCAGTGCAAAGCGTTCTTCTAGGGTTTCCATCAGCGCACTGATGCGTTCTGGTAGCACATCTCGTTGCGCCAAACACTGGTCTGGGTGCTCAAAATCTTCGTTGAAGGCAAGAGCTGCATCAGTGGAGCGGTCCAGCTTGGCCAAAATCTGCCGGGTCAGTGTCGGGTTGTCTCGCTGGAAATGCCGGGCTTCATTGACTAGCTCTCGGTATACCTCGAAGTAACCTGCGCTGATGTAATCCATCAACAGTTGGCAAAAGCGTTGAACCTGACGGTGTATGGGTTGTGGGTTATCGTTGGGTTGGACTGCAGAAAGCCCTTTCAAGCCCTGCATAGTGCAGAGCAGCACAATCAGCTGCTGGCGTTCATCCAGCCAAGCCTGAACCAGTGCTTCGATACGTTGCCATTGAGCCAGTGCTGCAGATGTTGAACTCGCCATTGTATTCCCTCCTTAGTGAATGGCTGAGACTGCCTTAGGCCGGTAAGCAGTGAATAGCTCGGCGGCCGATGGTTTTGATTCTTCAGCAGGGCTATTGAGACTAGGACGGGGTGAGATGGTGGGGCAATGGGCAGAAAGTGACCTTTTTGATGGGCGAGCTCAAATTGGCGGAAAAACAGCCTAACGTCAGCCACTTGCGGGCAAAGACGGATTTCTTATAAGGCGGGTATTTTTAGTGCTTTGTAACAGCGGTATGTAACGTAAAGCGCGCGTGCAGGCTGTGGGGTTGTTTACAAGTATTGCGCCACCCAGGGCCAAAGCCAGGGGAGGGCGATGGCCGTCACTAGCCCACACAAGCCCAGCGCCAGGCCCGCGAAGGCCCCGGCTTTCTCACCGTATTCGAAGGCGCGGGCGGTGCCGATGGCGTGGGCAACTAGCCCTAGCGCAAACCCCTTCACCCGATGGTCCGTGACCCTGAGCAATCGAAAGATGGGGCCGGCGCTGAGTGCGCCGACGATGCCGGTAATGGCCACAGCGCCAGCTGCTAGCGACACATACCCTCCCGTGGACTTCACCACTTCAACAGCAATCGGCGTGGTGATGGATTTAGGTGCCAGCGAGCCCACAACTTCAGGTGGTGCACCCAGCCACCAGGCCAAGCCTACGGCAATGGCGGCAGACAGAGTGGCGCCGAAGACCGTGGCTACTAGAATGGGCTTGAGCACGCTGCGCACGGTGTGTAACTGCCGGTATAGCGGCCAGGCCAGGGCGACAGTGGCTGGGCCTAGCAAGAAAGAAATCATCTGGGTTTGTTCGCGGTATTCCTCGTAGTCTACGTTGACCAACGGCAGCACAATAATTACTGGAATGGATGCCACAAGAAACGGGTGAAAAATGGGCAGGCTGTTGCTGCGCCCGTATACCCACAGTGCAAAACGGTAGCTGGCCAAGGTTAATAGCAGGCCAAACAACGGCGTATGTACCAGTTCGGCCAGGTTATCTAAATTAGCCAGCATGGTCGTCTCCATGGGGCTTGTTACTGGCTTCCTGGTGTTTGCCGCCGAGCAGTTTTTTCAACATGAATGTGATCACAATCATGCTGAGAATGGTCCCCAACACTACGGCAACGCCTAGCGCCAGCGCATAGTCTTCATAGCGGTGCCATTGCAGCACGATACCTACTCCGAGCGGAAAAATCAGCAGGCTGATGTGTTTGATCAGGCCTCCGGCGGCAGGCGCTACCCGCTGGGTATAGGGGGCGTTCAACAGCAATGCCAACAATAGCAGTACCATGCCGACCACAGAGGCAGGCAAGGGGATGCCGGTGAGGCGAATAATGACCTCACCGAAAAACTGGAACAGTAAGAGAATCAGCAAGCCATCAATCATGGCGGGCTCAGCGGGTCAGGGGGCGGAACATCTGAATCAGGCCGACGAGCAGCAGCCCAGCAAACACCACCATGGACCAGCCTGGCAAGCTCAGCCCCAGAAAGGACCAATCCATTTCGGCGCATTCGCCGGAGCCGGCCAGCACTTGCTGAAGCACATTCTGCAGAGGGAAAACCTCTAGCATGTAATCCAGGCCGGGGCCGCAGGCAGGCACCTGATCGGCGGGCAGATTCTGCAGCCAAATGTGGCGAGCGGCGACTGCACCGCCGCCAAGGGCCGCTAGGGTGGTCAGGGCACCATAGATGCGCACGCCAATGTTCTTCGGGCCATGCAGGCTGGCGATGAGCAGAATCACGGCCCCGGCGATCACGCCGACGCGTTGAAAAATACACAGCGGGCAGGGCTCGAGCCCATCTACATGCTGCAGATAGAGCGCCCCGACAATGGCCGCGAGACAGGCCAGAAAAGCGAGAGCATTAAGCGGGCGTGGAGCAGGAATAATGGACGACATGGGCGGCTCTTTTCGTCGAGGGATCGGCGAAGGGTAGGCAAAAGCGGCGGTGGCAGCAAGGGGCTTTTCGATAGCCCGTTAACGCAGGGCACCCGGTGCATGAAGAGATGCTTGCGCTCCACGGCTGCGGTCTTCGCCTGCAAGCATTGTTTTCCACGCAAGAGGTCAGAGTGAGTCTGGACTCTTTTGCGGGAGCGGCGTCAGGCTTGCTTGGTGCTTTCTTGCCTGCAGGTTTCAGCCACACCAGGCATCACTTCCGGTTTAGAGACATGCCGCTGTTGCACGGTTTGCATAGCGCGCGAGTCCGCATTTTTGTTGTGCAAAAGCAGCAGGCGTGATTCTACTGAGGTATTAACGGTGGGCTGTACAGCGGAGTGGGTCGCAATGCAATGTCATGTTGATTGCTGGCGGCGGGTGAGGTGGCCGGCGGCCGACTTCCGCCCTACGGTTGATACATAGGGCGGATTCGGATCTCGAGGGAGCTAATCGTGGAAGTAATCCGCTAGATATTCCTCGAAGGATTGCTGATCGGCGGCTTCGCCTGCGGCTTGTTCGGCCAAGCTGTCGGCGGCCAGCGCTTCCAGCTGCTGGTTGGTGGCGTCGCAACGCTGACCGGACAGGAAATGATCGCGGTGGGCCAAGGCCTGCTCCATGGCGAACTGGAAAAAGCCCTGATTACGGCTCTCCAGTTGTTCCAAAATCTGTGCAGACGGAGTGGCACTGGGATTGTCGACTTTTTCCTGTTGGTGCGCCAGCGCCTCGGCATAGTTGTTGCCGCCGTGGGCGCGATCAAACAACTCGGCGATGGGCTGCATTTGCGTCAGTTTTTCTGATGCCCAGTTTTTTAGGCTCACCGACTTGCCCCAGTTGTATAGCTGGATGTCGGTATTTCGACCGTCGTAAACCACCTTGCGCAGGTTTTCCTTGCTGGCATGCAGGTCGCATTTTTCCAGTTGCGGTGATTCGCGCAGCAGGCAATAGGTGGCAAACAGATCCAAGAAACGGATTTCTTGTTGGTTGATGCCCACCGGCTCGAACGGGTTTAAATCCAACGCACGGATTTCAATGTACTCCACGCCGCGTTCTTGCAGCGCTGTAGTGGGGCGCTCGCCGGGTTTGATGGTGCGTTTCGGGCGGATCGACGAGTAGTACTCGTTTTCGATTTGCAGAATATTGGCGTTGAGTTGCTGATATTTCACGTTGCCATCGGCGTCGGTGACTTTAACGCCCATTTTTTCGTAGGCCGGCTCCGGGGTGTTGATGGCATGAGTGAGTGTGCTGACGTATTCATCCAGATTGTTGTAGCTAATCGCCAGCGATGATTGGGCGTTGTTCTGGTAGCCCAGGTCGCTCATACGCAGGCTGGTGGCCTGGGGGCGATACAGGGAGTGATCGAAGCGCTCCAGCAAGTCGTGCTCGCGCCCGGCCAGGAAAGAAGCACACAGCGCGGGTGAGGCCCCGAACAGATAGACCAGCAACCAGGAATAGCGCTGGAAGTTGCGTGTTAGGTCGAAATAGCGACGGGAAATGTAATCCTGTAATGGTGCGTTATCACCTTCCAGTTGCTGGTTCAGTTTCCAAAATGCGTCCGGGTAGGAAAAGTTGTAATGAATTCCGGCAATGGTTTGCATCTTGCGACCGTAGCGGTGGCCGAGCCCTTCTCTGTACACCGTTTTCATACGGCCCACATTGGAGCTTCCATATTGCGCTACGGGTACGTCGCTGTCTTTGCCGATCATGCAGGGCATGGAATTCACCCACAGCACTTCATCGCCGATATGGCTGTACACATAGCGGTGCAGTTGCTCGAGAAATTCAATGGGCTTGTGCAGCTCGGTACTTGGGGGCGTAATAAATTCCAGCAGGGCTTCAGAATAGTCCGTGGTGATGTACGGATGCGTTAGCGCAGAGCCCAAGGCACGAGGATGTGGCGTTTGCGCCAGGGTGCCATCGGTGGTGATGCGCAGGCTTTCTTTTTCGATGCCACGACGGATGCCGGCCAAGGTGGCTGCGGCATCTGCATTCAGCAGGGCATGAATTCGCTGTTCAAGATGCTTCATGGTTGGGACCTGTCGTGCGACCAGTCAGATAAGGGACCGGCCGCGGGTGTGACGGAATTCCGACAATCATGGGGCAATAGAATGACGCTGAGAAGTCGCTCCACTCAGGAGCGCTTCTTGCTGTCTTTCTTCTGCTTCTCTTCCTTAGCTTTGGCAAATAGGTCGGCGAAGGTGCCGCCGCCGCCCTGGGGCTGGCCGCCAGCGCGTTGAGCTCCACCATTACCACCGCCACGGCGTGGGTTATTGCCTTTGTTTGCTTGGTTGGCGCGGTTGCTGGTGGGGCGTTGGCCGCTGGGTTTCTCCGTGGGTTGATCGCCCATGCGCATGGTCAGGCTGATGCGTTTGCGGTCTAGATCCACGTCCAGCACTTTCACTTTAACGATATCGCCGGGGGCGACCACTTGGTGCGGATCTTCCACGAATTTGTCGGCCAGTGCGGATACGTGCACCAGTCCGTCCTGATGAACACCCACATCTACAAAGGCGCCGAAGTTGGTCACGTTGGTGACGGTGCCTTCGAGGATCATGTTTTGCTTGAGATCCTTGAGGGTTTCCACCCCTTCCTTGAGAACCGCGGCTTTGAATTCCGGGCGCGGATCGCGGCCGGGTTTTTCTAATTCACTGAGAATGTCGGTGACGGTGGGTAAGCCGAAGTTATCGTCGGTGAAGTCGGCAGCGTTGACCTTCTTCAGGAACGGCACATCACCCACTAGATCCTTTAGGGGGCGGCCATGCTGCTCGGCAATTCTTTCCACCACCGGGTAGGCTTCTGGGTGAACCGAGGAGCGGTCCAGCGGGTTTTCGCCGTTCATGATGCGCAAGAAACCAGCGGCTTGCTCAAAGGTCTTGTCGCCTAGGCGCGGCACCAGTTTCAGGTTGGCGCGGCTGGCAAAGGCGCCGTTCTTCTCTCGAAACGAAACGATGTTGCCGGCGATGGTGCTGTTAAGGCCGGCAATACGGGCCAGCAAGGGGGCGCTGGCGGTGTTCACATCCACGCCCACCGAGTTCACGCAGTCTTCCACCACGGTATCCAGTGAGCGGGACAATTTTACCTGGCTTACGTCATGCTGGTACTGGCCAACACCGATGGCTTTCGGATCGATTTTTACCAACTCGGCTAGTGGGTCTTGCAGGCGGCGGGCAATGGATACCGCGCCACGGAAAGACACGTCTAGTTCTGGGAATTCCAGGGCCGCCATTTCCGAGGCAGAGTAGACCGAGGCGCCGGCTTCAGAAACGATAATTTTTTGGATCGGCTGATCCTTGAGCAATTTCACCACTTCGCCGGCCAGCTTGTCGGTTTCCCGGCTAGCAGTGCCGTTGCCGATGGCGATCAATTCCACGCCATGCTGTTTGCTCAGCGCAGTCAGCTTACTGAGGGACTGATCCCACTGCTTCTTTGGCTGGTGAGGGAAGATGGTGGTGTGTTCCAGCAGCTTTCCGGTGGCATCCACGACAACCACTTTCACGCCGGTACGCAGGCCAGGGTCCAGCCCCATGGTGCATTTAGGGCCGGCGGGGGAGGCCATCAACAAGCTTTTCAGGTTACGAGCGAAAACCTGAATGGCTTCCTCTTCACCCATTTCACGCACTCGGCCCAGTAATTCGGTTTCCAGATGAGTGTTGAGTTTGATCTTCCAGGTCCAGCGCATCACTTCTTTGAGCCAATCATCGGCGGCCCGGCCGGCGTGCTGCCAGTCCGCTACGGCAGTGACCATGGCTTCGCAGGGATGCGGTTGAGCATTTTCCAACTCTTCCGGCAGCACCATTGAGACATGCAAAATGCCCTCATTACGGCCCCGAAACAGGGCCAGTGCGCGGTGGCTGGGGATGCCTTTGAGGGTTTCGCTGTGATCAAAATAGTCACTGAACTTGGCGCCGTCTTTTTCCTTGCCTTCCACCACTTTGGCCTGAATTTGGCCTTTGTCCCAGAGGAAGGTGCGCAGGCGGGTGAGCAGCTCGGCATCTTCAGCGAAACGCTCCATGAGGATCTGTTTGGCACCGTCCAAGGCGTCCTTGGCGGTGGCAATCTTGTGTTCCTCGTTCAAGTAACCGGCGGCTAGTGCTTCCGGGTCCTGGGTGGGATCATCTATTAGGCTGTTAGCCAGCGGTTCCAGGCCAGCTTCGCGGGCAATCTGGGCGCGGGTACGGCGCTTGGGCTTGTAGGGCAGGTAGAGATCTTCCAGCCGGGTCTTGGTGTCGGCAGCCTTGATGGCTTTTTCCAGTTCCGGGGTAAGCTTTTCCTGTTCGGTGATGCTCTTCAGGATGGTCTCGCGGCGTTCTTCCATCTCGCGCAGATAACGCAGCCGTTCTTCCAGGTTGCGCAGCTGGGTGTCGTCCAGCCCGCCGGTCACCTCTTTGCGGTAACGGGCGATAAAGGGGACGGTGGAACCTTCGTCGAGCAGGGCAACGGCAGCGTTGACCTGGCGTTCCTGGCAACCGATTTCTTCGGCAATAATCTGTTCGATACTACGCATGATATATCCTGACGGCGTACGGTCTGCAAGCGTGCTGCGTGCAAGCGCTCTTTAAATACAAAACGACCGGAATCATAGGGAATGAATCCGGTCGTTGATAGATTGACTTGTAAAAGCGGCTGTGGCTGCGGTGAAGGTCATGGACACTTGGTCAGTGCGGGTTATGGCCCGCAGACGATCACTTAGGCCAGAGCTTCATTGATTTTGGCGACCAGTTCCGCTTCCTGCGGCGGCTTCACCACATAACCGAAGGCGCCTTGCCGTTCGCCCCAAACCTTGTCCGTTTCCTGATCTTTAGTGGTTACCAGAATTATCGGGATGCTCTCGGTAACAGGGTCGCGGGTTATCTTTCGGGTTGCCTGGAAGCCGTTTAGCTCCGGCATTACCACATCCATAAGGATCAAATCGGGGTGTTCCTGTTTGGCTTTTTCAATTCCTTCCATGCCGTTGCTGGCAGTAACGACATCATGGCCCTGGCCTTGGACAATCTTAACCAGATTGCTCCGCTGGGTTGGGGAATCGTCCACCACAAGAATTTTGGCCATGCTGCTCTCCTCAAGCCGGTATTGATCCCATCGGCTGTTTTTTATATATGTCTCGACCCAATCGCGAATCATACCAGTGGCGGCTTAAAAGGTAAGCTGTCGAATTATGGCACATGTGTGCCGCTTAGCGTCGCGAGGGGGCAGCAAGCGGTAACAGTTCGCCGCTGTGCGCCCAGTATACTCGGGTGTGACTTGTGCTTGCGTTGTCATCTCGTCAGCGTGTGAGCGCTGCGCCGTCCCCATAGCAGGATCGGTAGCACAATCAGGCCCGTCACCAGGGTCCAGCGGGCCAGGGACCAGAAGCTGTTGGCCAGGGCTTCGCCGTGATGCCCCACCAGTGGGGCGAATGAGGCAATGGTAAGGCTGCCCAGCCCCGTTATTAGTAGCCAGTACAGCGCCAATGCCTGGGTCTGTTGGCGACGACGGAATAGGCTCCACAGGAAGGCCAGACCCAAGCCAAGCATTAGCAACCAGAGCACGCCGGCGGGGGCGATCAGCTGCAGGTTAGCCTGTTCGCTGGCCACTGATTTGAGCAGTGGCAGACAGGCAAACACTTTTAGTAGCAGGGTGGGCCCTAGTAGCATCGCCCACCATAGGTTGCCGCCTAGGCCTTGCGGGCCGGGTTGTTGGCGATAATGGATAGGATCAAAGCGCCAAGCGCGCTGTAGCAGGTTGGGCCAATGGCGTGGTGCTAGATGTTGGCTGAGCCCTTGGAAACGATCGCGCTGTTCTTCGATCAGCATAAGCATGGCGGGCACGACTAGCAGAATCAGCCCGGTGCCGAACAGTAGCCCGAACACCAGGCTCACCGCCATGGGTTTGAGAAACTGGGCTTGCAAGGAGCTTTCGAACAGAATCGGGGTGAGCCCGGCCACGGTGGTAATGGAGGTGAGCAACACTGCACGTAAACGGCGCACACAGGCTTCGGTGATTGCTTGGAAACGTTCCATGCCTTCCGCCACCAGTTGTTGGTAAAAGCTCACCAGAACAATGGAGTCGTTAACGATAATGCCGGACAGACCAAATAGTCCCATGGCCGAGAACATGGAAAATTTGATTCCAAACGGGGCGGTGAAAATATGCCCGATGACCGCACCGGTGAGGCCGAAGAAGATCGCTGTCATGATCGCTAGCGGCCAGGAATAGGAGCTGAACACCCAGGCCAGCACGATATAGATAATGGCTAGGCCAACCAGGGCGCCGGTGGCCAGATCTTGCAGGTTTTCGGCTTGTTCTTGCAGTTTGCCTTCGTAGCCAACGCCGATGCCATATCGGCTCTTCAGCTCCGGGAGAATGCCGTCGTTGAGTATGGCGATGATTTCGTTGGCGTTGCCCTGTTCCGGGTCTAGGTCTGCGTATACGGTCACTGCCAGCTCGCCGTTAACCCGGCGTAGCAGATCGACCCCCTTGCGGGCGTCAAAAGTGACAACGTCGCGCAGAGGAATGGCTTCACCCTGACTGGTGATGATCGGTAGGCGTTCAATGGCGCTGAAGCGGCGACGTTCGCTGTCGGGCAGCATCACCCGCACTTCTACTTCGTCATCGTCTTCGTTGTAAAGTTGAGCCAGGCTGCCGTCGAAGGCCGCCCGTAGCTGGGTGGCTACCTCACTGAGAGTTAGTCCTAGGGCGCGGCCCTGGGCGGTCAGTTCGAATGTCAGTTGTTCCTTACCGTAGGGCAAGTCGTCATCCACGTTGCTGACGCCAGAGAATTCGTCTAGGCGTTCCTGCAAGGTGAGGGATGCTGCTTTCAGGGTGGCGGCATCACTGCCGGTGAGTTTCACCTCAATGGGTTTGCCTGGGGGGCCCGCTTGTGGCTGGGAGATAGTAAGACGATCCAAGCCCGCGGGCATGGAAAGTTTTTCACGCCAGGCCTGCATCAGTTCGTCGTTGGAGATTTCTCGATCCGAGCCGGTATAAACCTCGGCGACCAGAGTGCCGTATTCATCACCGAATTGGTCCTGTCGGCCACCGATATTGGCGAAGCCTGCGGCGGCGCCATGGTGTCTGATAATAGTGTGGACCAGATGCCCACCCAGTTCTTCGTTGGTCTCTTCCAGGGTGTGTTCCAGCTCGGCAAGGAAGGTGTTCACCTGTTGCTTGTCGGTACCGGAGGAAAATTCCACTACGGCACGCAACTGGTCGCCGTCCACCGGCGGGAAAAAAGTGAATTTGAGCCAACCGGTAGCCACCAGAGACAGTGCCATGATAAAGGCACATATGGCGGACACGCTGACCAGTTTGCGGTGTTTGATCGACCATTCTACCAAGGGGCGGAAGCGCTCATCGCGGAAGCGGTTGAAGCCGACGTCGATACGTTCGCGCAGGCCGCTAGCCTTTACCTCTATACCGCGGAAGCTGTGGTGTAAGTGCCCGGGCAGAACCAGGAAGCATTCCATCAGTGAGGCAAGGATCACACAAATCATGACGAAGGGGATGTCGAAGGCAATTTTGCCCATGGCGCCGCCCATCATGCCCAGCGGCAGGAAGGCGGCAATGGTGGTCGTCGACGAGGCCACCACCGGCCAGAACATGCGTCGTGCGCCCCCCAGGGCCGCGCGCTGGGCGGATTCCCCTTGCTGCAGATGGGTGAGCGTGTCTTCGCCCACCACAATGGCGTCATCCACAATCAAGCCAAGAGCCAAAATCAGGCCGAATAGGCTGATCATGTTGATGGTGCCGCCGAACACCCAAAGGATGCCCAGGGTGGCCATGAACGACACAGGAATGCCCACGGTGACCCACCAGGCCACCCGGGCGTTGAGGAAGAAATAGAGGGTGAGAATGACCAGTATTAGTCCGGAGATGCCATTCCATAACAGGGTGGATATGCGCTCTTGTACGTGTTTCCAGGCTTCGAAGTAGAACGTCATTTTGACGCCCTGGGGCAGCGAGTGTTTGTGCTCTGCTCCCCAGGTGCGGACCTTTTCTGCCAGGTCGAGCATGTCGTCGTCTTCGCCGCGCATCACTTGTAGCTCAATGGCGGGGTTGCCTTCGAAGGTGAGCGTTGCTTGGTCATCCCGGGGACGTCGTTCGATGATGGCTACGTCGCCTAAGGTTAGCTGCTGGCCGTCGGCGGTGGTAATCAGAGGGAGTTCGGCAAACGTCTTTTCATCACGGCGTTGGCCCAGAGCGCGCAGCTGCTTGGCGGCGTCGTCACGGCCCACTGTGCCGGCGGGGGTGTCTTGGCTGAAGCTACGTACTTTATCGCCGATTTGCCCGAGGGTCATGCCCAAGTCATGGAGGGTGCTGGTGGGTACCTGGATGGCCATTTCTTCTTCGGGAAGGCCGATGAATTCAACTTTGCCGACGCCTAGCGCCAGCAGTTCGTCTTCCATTTCCCGCACCAGTGGGCGGAGTTCTTCTCGGCTGCCGTTTTCTGTGGAGACTAGAATCGAGGTGACCGGTGAATAACGGGTGATTTTCTGGATTACCGGGCGTTCCGCATCTTGTGGCAGGTTGCGGATGGAGTCGATGCGTTGACGTACTTCGTCTAGGGCTAGGCCCAGGTCGCTGCCGTCTTCCAGTTCGATAAAGATAGCGCTGGCGCCTTGCTGGGAGCGGGCGATAAATTTACGGGTGTTGGGTAAGGTTTTTAGGGCCTGCTCAACGGGGATGGTGATGGAGCGCTGCACATCTTCCGGGCTGGCACCGCGCCAGGGGATGGTCACGGTGACATATTCAAAGTCGAAGTCGGGGAATAGCTGGGTGTTAAGCCGGGTTAGGCCTAGCACCCCGAGCATGATCATCAGCACCATCAGCAGATTGGAGGCAACTTTGTGTTCGGTAAAGCTGGCAATCAGGCCTCGCGACTCATTCACTGTCGCTGCCCTCGCTGTTCTGCTCTGTTGCGTTCACTGGGGGTGGGGGGCTCTCGCCACCTGTATCTAGACTGTTTTGGGTACTGGTATCGGCATTACTGCCGGGTACAGGCTGTGCGTCCACTGCTAGGCCGACGATGGCCTGGGGCAATTGGGTTGTCATAATGCGTTCGCCGCCTTGCAAAGCATCGGCACGCAGCAATAAACGGGGCTCTTCACTATCAATTGCTTCACCGACGATTTCAGCGGACACTCGCTGCAGGCGGTTATTACTGTCGATACGATAGAGTCGATCAAGCCCGTGCAGAGCAGTGGCAGGCAGGGCCAGCAGCTGCGGCTGCGCGGGGAGTGTCAGGGTAATGGTCAATGGACGGCCCAGGGCCGCGGTGGGTGCACCTTTGGCTCCGTCGCCGCTGAAGGCAAAAAGGCCATCGATACCACCGCGAGCGTCGGCGGCATCCCCGGCCAGCCGTTTCAGTTTGAGGGGCAAGGTATAGCCTTCCAGCTGGGTGCTGGCGGATAGGTCTCCGTCGATCAAACCTTTACGGACTGCGGGCAAATAGCGATCGGGAATCTGCGCGCGGACTTCCAGTTCGGTGTCTGCAAACAGTTTGATAAGGGGCTCGCCAGGGCGAACCCGCTCGCCGGGGGCCACACTTACCTGAGTCACGGTGCCATCGAAAGGGGCATTGACGGTGGTGCGGGCCAGATCAATTTGTGCCTGCTTAAATTGAGCTTCGGCGCTGGCCAGCCGGGCCTTCATGCGAGCGAGCTCATTACCAAAATCGCTGACACTGAGCTGGCGCAAGCTGAGTGACAGGTCTGCCCGTGCTTGCGCTTCTTCAGCTTGGTCTAACTGGGTCTGGGCTACCAGCTTACGCTCACGTAAGGTTCGGATACGCTCCAGATTGTCGGCGGCCAACTTGGCCAGTTTCTTTTCCAGCTCCAGATTATTTTTGTCACTTTGGTGGCGCAGTCGAGAGGTTTCTAGCTGGGCTGCGGCTTCGTCGCGGGCAGCCTTGGCGCGATCTCGGGCTAGGGCTGCCTCGGTATCGTCCAGTTGGATCAGTACTTGACCCTTCGAGACTCGATGGCCGGCACGTACGGGGATACTGTCTACATTAGCAGTGACCACAGCGGTCAGGCTGGCGGCTCGGGGGGATTGAACCCGTCCTAACAATTGAATTTGCGGAGAACGTGCCTGCGGATCGGCTAGCTCAAAGCGTACCCTGGCATTGTTGTCGGCCACGTCGCGAGTGGGGGCCGAGGGCTTGAGTACGGCAAGTAAAATAATCGCTAGAACGGTGCCCAGAATAACGCGGGCAACCGGGGGAGTTCGTTTCAGGCGGTCTCGCAAGGGAATTCCTTTATCGATAATAATTCTCAGCCAGGTATTTTAGCGTTTTCTTATAAGAGTTCCTAATTCGCGGCCTCTACCTTCATCGTTGGCAATGTTTTTATACAATCTCTTCGTGTCATTTTCTTGCACGTTCGGGCCACAAAGCGTAAATCAGGGGCAGTGAAACCTTCGGAGGCGCCGTGAGCGAACAACAAGACAAGATTCTAGTCGTGGATGACGATGCGCGACTGCGCAGCCTGTTGCAACGTTTTCTTGAAGAGGCGGGCTATACGGTGAAGGCCGTGGGGGATGCCGAGCAGATGGACCGAGCCTTGTCTCGTGAGCTGTATTCTCTAATGGTCTTGGATTTAATGCTACCGGGAGAGGACGGATTGTCCATATGCCGGCGTCTGCGCGAAGCTGAAAATATCATGCCGATCATTATGCTCACCGCCAAGGGCGATGATGCAGAGCGCATTGAGGGGCTCGATGCCGGGGCCGATGACTATCTGCCTAAGCCGTTCAACCCCAAGGAGCTGGATGCCCGTATCCGTGCGGTTTTGCGTCGGCATGTGCGAGAGTTGCCCGGTGCACCGAGTAAGGAAGAAGGGTCGGTGACGTTTGGCCCTTGGCTGCTTGATCTGGGCAACCGCACGCTAACCCGTGACGGTGACCCACAGAGCTTGACCACGGGTGAATTCGCCGTGCTTAAGGCGCTGTTGCAGAACCCTCGTGAGCCGCTGACTCGGGACAAACTGATGAGCTTGGCCCGTGGCCGTGAGTGGTCTGCTATGGAGCGCTCCATTGACGTGCAGGTATCACGCTTGCGCCGCCTACTGGAAGACGATCCTTCTAAGCCCCGCTACATCCAGACCGTATGGGGTGTGGGGTATGTTTTTGTACCTGATTGAACGTGCCGGACCTTGACGCCGGAGGCCTGACGCTTAAAGTCGGAGGGTCCTTTTTTTGTCTGGCGTTCAGCGTCTAGCTTCTGGCGGTTTATCAATGACACTCTATCCCCGTACTGCCTTTGTCCGCTCCGCTGTTGTGGTGGGGCTGGTAATTGGTATTAGTCAGGCGTTGACGCTGTTGTTCTTCGCCCGTAATGCCTACCTGCCTGGCATTCGTGAATATGCTCGCCTGACAGTTTTGCAGGCAGAGTTGACCTTTGATACCCCGCGGGCATTAGCGGATCAGGACCTGGCCGATCGGCTGGGCCGTGCCTCTGGTATTACGGTGGCCATTCCAGAAGAACTGCACGATGGCATCATGCTGCTGTCGCGTCCGGTGGTGGGGCGTTTTCAGGAAGAGCTGGAAAGTATGCTCGAAGAGCCTGTGACGGTGCGACTGGGGGACAGCCGCCAACCTGTTCTGTGGGTCAATGCGCCGTCGTTTGGCAAGCAGTGGGTGCGCGTGCCTATGGCGTTCTTCCGGGATTACGATCGCTACCTGTTGTTGGGCTGGGGGGTGACGGTGCCGTTACTCGCGATTATCGGTGGCTTGCTGATTGCCAGGGGGCTGAATTTACCGTTGCGCCGGTTGGCCAAAGTGGCTCTGAAAGTGGGGCGTGGAGAAGCGGTGCCAGTATTGGATACCACCACTGGGACGGAAGAGATTCAGGCGGTAAATAGCGCCTTTAACCGAATGGCCCGTGATTTACAGCATGCCCAGCGAGATCGAGCATTGTTGTTGGCCGGGGTGTCCCATGATTTGCGTACGCCACTCACGCGCCTGCGTTTATCCGCAGAATTCATGCAGGACGAAGAGTTGGCAAAAGGCATTATCGAGGACATTGAGGATATGGACGCGATCCTGGATCAGTTTATTTCCTTTATCCGTGACGGTGCCGATGAGCAGCCGGATTTTGAGAATTTGAATGACTTGATTCAGGAAGTGGCCGGTAAGTATTCGCCTGAACAATTGCGGTTTGAACTAGAAGACTTACCCCGGCTTATGCTCAAGCGCCTAACCATAAAGCGGATGCTGGCTAATCTGGTGGGCAATGCGTTTAAGTACGGCGCCTCACCAGTAGAGGTGCGCACCGCTGTTGCCGAGAACAAGGTGCTATTAACGGTGCGTGATCATGGCCGCGGTGTCCGCGAAGAGGATATCCCGTTGCTGCTGCAACCATTTTCCCGAGGTGAAAAGGCTCGCACCTTGAGTGGCAGTGGTTTGGGCCTTGCCATCGTGAAACGGATTGTGGATATGCACCACGGTGAAATCCGTTTAGCCAACCATCCTCATGGTGGACTATTGGTTGAAGTGCGGTTTCCGGTAACCGGAAAGTTTGTGCAACCGGAACCCTTGTCTGCGGGCGTGAGATAAGGAGCCTTGTTACCTGCTAACCACAGATGCCTTTATTGATTGAGTCATCAAAGGTGCGGGGAGCTCGGCTTGGCGCTGAGAGCAGTGATGATGACCTTCCTTCAGGGACCCTCCTGCCAGAAATACAGTCGCTGGCCGATGGCCAAAGCTATTCTTACCTACCTAGGTGCCTAGCGCATCGGACGCGTTATGGTTGGGCCAGCCTCGATTAGTCTTTCTCGCTGAATGCACTAAGCAGGGTTAGTACCTCTTGGTCTGGGAAGCCGTCGGCGACCATGCCGTTGGCTTGCTGGAAACGGCCGATGGCCTTGCGGGTGCTTGGGCCCATCAGGCCATCTTCTTCACCCGCATCGAAGCCTTTTTCGTTCAGGGTGTGCTGTACCCGGGTAACTTGTTCTCGGGTTAGGCGTGGGGCAGGTACCGGTGCTTGGGCCAGCTCGCCGCCACCGGCGATGCGGTCAGCTAGCCGCCCCACGGCAATGGCGTAAGACTCTGAGCGGTTCCAGCCCATGATCACGCGGAAATTCTGGTAGGCAAGGAAAGCCGGGCCATTATGGCCGGAAGGCACAATCACAGCGGCCTGCATGTCTGCCTGTGGCAACGGTTGGCCATTGGGCATGGTGATGCCCATGTCAGCCCAGTCGCTCAGAGAGCGCTGGTGGCTGAACCCGGTGAGTTGGTAGTCGAAGGATTTAGGTAGGCGCACTTCACGCCCCCAGCGTTGTTCGCGTTCCCAGCCGAGTCCTTGCAGAAAATTGGCGGCTGAAGCCAGCGCGTCATCGGTGGACTTCCACAAATTGCGTTTTCCGTCACCATCATGGTCCACCGCGTAGCGTAGGAATACCGCGGGCATGAATTGGGTCTGGCCCATGGCGCCTGCCCAGGAGCCTTCCATTTGCTTGGCTTCAGCGTCGCCGGCCTGAATGATACGCAGGGCATTGAATAGCTCGCTGGAGAAATACTCTCCACGCCGGCCTTCGCAGGCCAGGGTGCTCAGGGAATCCAGCACCGGAATGCTGCCAAGGAATCCGCCATAGTTGGTTTCCAAGCCCCAAAAAGCCACCAAGTAATGGCCGGGAACACCGTATTCACGGGCCAGCTCTTGCAGTAGGGGTTGTTGCTCCCGGTATTTCTTGCGGCCGGTTTCAATGCGCGTTTCGCTCACCCGGCGGGTGTAATAATCGGAAAAACTGCTGGTGAATTCCGGCTGGCTGCGGTCCAGTTCAATGACCCGCTCGTTCAGCTTTACGGTATTTAAGCTACGGCTTATCACTTGGGCGGGGATGCCTTCCTCATGGGCCTGGGCGCGTAATTGGGCCATGCATTGTTCAAACTCGGCCTTATCCAGGGCATAGCTGGCATGGCTGGCGAGCAGAGTGCTACCGGCAAACAGGGCGGCGCGAATCGAGGGCATGAGGTCTCCACCGTCATAGGGAATCGGTCAGGATAATGCGTCACAAAGCATAACGCTGTTGCTGCTCAGTTGTGGCAACAAAACTGAAAAAAGAGGAAAAACGGTTTCTTGACGGTGCGCTCTCGGCGCAATGACAGCGGCAAATAAAAGGTGCAGACTTTTGTTTTCGCCACGGCTTCAAGCAAGGAGGGCCTGTGAAGCATCAGTATGCTGTGATCGGTTTGGGCAGTTTTGGTTCGACCATTGCGCAGGAGCTTACCCGCTTGGGCCATGATGTGATGGGGGTGGATATCGATGGGGAACGGGTGGAGTGTTATGCCGACAAATTGTCACAGACTCTGATTGCCGACGGTACCAATGACAAGGTGATTGCCGAGCTGGAGATGACGGCTTTTGATGCGGTTGTGGTGGCCATTGGTGAGAACCTGGAGGCCAGCATTCTTACTACTTTAGCGTTAAAAAGTGCGGAGGTGGAGCAGGTGTGGGTGAAAGCGATCAGCGAGCCTCACCACCGGATCTTGTCGCGGCTGGGCGCCAACCGGATCATTCATCCTGAGCATGAAATGGGTATTCGGGTTGCCCAGACTATCGTTCACCCGGAAATGCTCGACTATATCTCCTTAGGGAATGACTGGTTGGTGGTTGAGGTCAAGGTGGATAAGCGATTTGCGGGCAAGGCCGCGTCTGAATTGCCTTTGGGCGATGATGAGCTGCGCTTGGCGCTAGTCAAGCGAGGGACCCAGGTCTGGCAGTCGCCCTTTGAAGACTTACTGTTGCAAGAGAGGGATCAGTTGGTGCTGATGGGCACATTGAACGACCTGCTGCGGTTTTCTAAAGCGCAATGAGGCCCTGGTTCGCTCGCCGGCTCGGGGCGCCCCGTTCCCATACCCACAAGCCTCTAGTGTCACCGCCAGCGGCGCTGGCCGGCAGTTTTCTTCTGTTGATTGTGCTGGGCTCTTTGTTGCTTAAGTTGCCCATGGCGACCCATTCCCCGATTAGTTGGTTGCAGGCCATGTTTACGGCCACTTCGGCGGTGACGGTAACCGGTTTGTCGGTGGTGGAGGTGGGCGGACAATTCACTCTGTTCGGGAAATGGGTGTTGTTACTGCTGATCGAGGCGGGTGGCATTGGCATTATGACCTTCGCGGCGGCCACTTTGTTGGCCATTGGGCACCGCTTAGGTATTGGCGAGCAGCAGCTCATTCGTGATTGCATGAATTATAGCCGGGTCAGTGATATTGCTTGGCTAATCCGCCGGATTCTGGTCGTGGTTGTGGTGGTGCAGGCGGTGGGCATGGCGTTGTTGATGTGCATCTGGGTGCCTGCGCTGGGCTGGGGGGAAGGGACCTTTCACAGCCTTTTCTATACGGTGTCGGCCTTCAATAATGCCGGCTTTGGCCTTAGTGCCGATAGCCTCACCAGCTGGGGCGGCCACTGGGGTATTGTGCTGGTCATTACCGCCATGATTATTGTCGGGGGGCTGGGCTTTACGGTGCTGGCGGATTTCGGCAAAGGCTGGCGCTGGCGAGGGTTATCGTTGCACAGCAAGCTGATGTTGGTGGGTACAGCGGTGCTGTTGTCGGTAACGTTAGTGTTTTTCATGCTGGCCGAGTGGAATAACCCAGGCACCCTGGGGGGCATGAGCCTCAGCGACAAACTGGCAGCCTCTTGGTTTCATGCGGTAACACCTCGTACTGCCGGGTTTAATGTGGTGGATGTGCGTGCGTTGTTATTGCCGACCAGTTTGCTTTATCTGCTGCTGATGTTTATCGGTGCGGGCACCAATTCCACCGGTAGCGGGATCAAGGTCACTACCTTTATGGTCTTGTTGTTGGCTACCCGTGCTTTTTTGCGTGGCCGCCCTCTGCCAGTGATTTTTGGCCGGCAGATTTCCTCCACCTTGGTGTATAAATCCCTGGCGATTACCTTTATTGGCTGCGGGGTATTGTTCGCGGCCTTGATGGCGTTGTCGGTCACCGATGCGCAATTGGGATTCGAGAATCTTGTGTTCGAAGTGGTGTCTGCCTTTGGCACAGTGGGGTTATCACGGGGTATTACCGATGAGCTGTCTTCCGCGGGCCAGTGGGTGATTATGCTGGTGATGTTTGTGGGGCGGATCGGTCCGTTGACCCTGTCATTTCTGTTGACGCGCCCCCGCCAACCGGTGGTGCGTTATCCGGAGGGCGAGGTGTACATTGGTTAGCGCGCGTCTACAAATGTATTCCGACGCTTTATTGGGCGGGTAGATCAATCTGCTGACGTTTTACCCGAATAGCGCTGCTTCGGGCTAGGATTTCCATGCTCCGTGCCTCGCAATGGGCGCGAGTGAAAGCGGCCCCGAACAGCAGGATCATGGAGGAGAAATATACCCACATCAGCAGTACCACCAGAGAGCCGGCAGCGCCGTAAGTAGACGCCGTGGCGGTGTGGGCTAGGTACAAGCCGATTAGCGCGCGGCCCACAGAAAACAGAATGGCGGTGATCAGTGCCGCTGGCATTACTGCTTTCCAATTTAGCACTACATCGGGCAGTACTCTGAACATGGTGCCAAACAGCAGACCGATGACCACCAGTGAAACCGTCATTTCAAAGATCACCACCACACTACTATGAATCGGTAGCCAGCCCTCCGCGTAGACGATGATCGCCTGCACCACTACGTTCAGAAGGAGCGAAACCAGCAGTACAAAACCCAGAGAAACGACCACGGTGAGAGACAAAAGCCGACTTTTGATCAAGGCCGCAATGGTGTTGCGTGACGGTCGCGGCATTACCTCCCAGATGGCATTCATGGAGCGCTGCATCTGGGCAAAGACTGTGGTGGCACCAATGACCATCACTAGTAAGCTGAGCAAGCCGGCGAGCAAACCTTGGCGGGGCGTTTGAGTGTTGGCGATGGCGTTGCGCACTTCGTTGGCCGCTTCCGGGCCGATGGTGGCTTCCAATTGACCGAGAATTTCTGCCATTGCGGCATCGCTGGTCATCACCAAGGAGATGACTTTTACCGCCAGAATGATTACTGGGGCGAGAGAAAACAAGGTAAAGAAAGCCAATGAGCCGGCATAGCTTACGGCGTTACCCTCCAGCCACAGGGTTACACTGCGTTTGAGAATACTGAACCAATACAGGAAAGAGTCTTTCATCGGGATACTATCGTCCATGAAGTTGCTAGCAGTGCTAGTGTAGCGGGGGAGGCTTAGACGTTGAAAGTCTTGGATTCAATAGCGCGGGAATGGGGCGCCTCCAAGTGGGTTGGTGGTGGATGCTGCGAGAAGCATGAGTCGCCGTCCCACAGTTTTAGACACGGCGACTACATGGCTGTTGAAGCGATCACGCTTAGACTCCGTAATGGAGTGAGCGTATTGCTTGCGGGGTCCTTTAATGCAGCTTTAGCCTAGGGCGTACCAGCTTGTTAAAGCGCCCGGCAATTAACAGCATGATGGTACGTGGCCAGCCGTAAAGCGCGGCTTGGTGCATGCGATACAGGCTGATATACATCATTCGGGCGAGCCAGCCTTCCACAAAGAAGTTACCGCCCTTCAGGTTGCCCATCAGCATGCCCACCGAGCTGTAATTGGACAGCGATACTAGGGAGCCGTGGTCCTTGTACTCGAAGGGCTTCGGGTCGCGGTGCATTAGCAGCCGTTGCAGGCTGCGGGCAGTGTGCTGCGCCATTTGCTGGGCGGATTGGGCCCGTGGCGGGATCGGGCGTTCCGAGCCTTCTGGGATCAAGAATGCCGCATCACCGATGACGAAAATATTTTTTTGGCCCTTGGCTTGCAGCGTCGGCTCGACTTCTACCTGATTAATACGGTTGGTGCTGAGGCCGTCGATTTGGCTCAGCCATTTTGGACATTTTACCCCGGCAGCCCAGACCAGTAGGTCTGCCTTGATCGGATCGCCGTCTTTAGGCACCAAGGCTTCGGGGGTTGCTTCGGCGATCATGACGCCAGTGCGCACCTTCACTCCCAGGCCTTCCAATCGTTTGGTGGCGGTGGCGGACACTCGCTCGCTAAGCACCGGCAGAATGCGCGGTGCGGCTTCGATGATATCCACTTGCAAGTGTTTTCGATCTAGGTGCTCGTGGCCGTAGAAGTTGAGCATGCTCACGGCATGATGAAGTTCTGCGGCCAGTTCCACACCGGTGGCTCCGCCGCCGACAATCGCTACAGAAATCGGTTTGTTTTCATAGTTGGCATGCAGGCAAGCGTTAAGGAACCGTTCGCGAAAGCGCTCTGCTTGGCCCCGGCTGTCCATGAACAGGCAGTTGTCACGAACGCCGGGGGTGCCGAAATCGTTGCTCTGGCTGCCGGTGGCCAGCACCAGATAGTCGTAACTCAGTTGGCGTTCCGGTAGGACTTCGCTGCCGTGGGCATCGTACAGTGGCGCCAGGGTCAGGGTCTGGCCGGTGGTGTCCATCTGAGTCATGGTGCCGGGTTCAAACCGGTAGTGGTTGAGTTGAGCGTGGGCGCGGTAATCCACGGCGTCCAGATCGGCATCAATGGCGCCAGTGGCCACTTCGTGAAAACGGGGCTTCCAAACGTGGATGCTGGACGAGTCCACTAGGGTGATATCGGCATTGCCATATTTGCCGAGCTTTGCGCCGAGTTTGGTTGCCAGCGGAAGACCGCCGGCACCACCACCGACAACAACAATTTTGGGTTTGCTCATTGGGGCTCCTGTCAGGCTGCCGACCTTTGGGGGAGAGGCCGTCAGTCAATCATATTCATGGGTGCGGGAACAGGGTTAATGAGACGGGCCCTTGTGGGGCGTCATTCTGCCTTGCGCGGCAGAACGGATGCTGAGTTCAGGCTGGGTGGTAGGCCGCTTCTGAACCGGAGGCTTTCCTTGCGTCTTCCCATACGTGCGGGTCTGCTCGTCGGGCGACAACGAAAAAGCCCGCCGGTGGCGGGCTTTTTCGTGGATGCTCGCGGCTTAGGCCTTGGGGCCGGCCGCGCGAATTTCGTCGGACACATCTGCGTACTTGTCAGCGAAGTTCTTCTGGAACTGTTCTGCCAGGTCGCGGGCGCGTGCTTCGTAGTTCTCCGGATTAGCCCAGGTATTCTTGGGCTGCAGCAGATTGCTGTCGACACCGGTAACGGCTTTGGGCACGTCCAGGTTGATGATGTCCAAGTGCTCAGTTTCGGCGGTGTCCAGTTCGCCGGACAGGATTGCGTTAACCACGCCACGGGTCGTGGGGATGCTAAAACGCTCGCCTTCGCCGTAAGGGCCGCCGGTCCAGCCGGTGTTCACCAGGTATACCTGGGAGCCGAATTCTTCCATGCGTTTGATCAGCAGCTCGGCGTATTCGCCGGCACGACGTGGGAAGAAGGGGGCGCCGAAGCACGTGGAGAAGGTGCTTTTGATGCCGCCGCCGGACCCCATTTCTGTGGAGCCGACCAGGGCGGTGTAGCCGCTCAGGAAGTGGTAGGCTGCGGCCTCTTTGGACAGTTTTGATACGGGCGGCAGGACGCCAGTCAGGTCGCAGGTCAGGAAGATGATGTGCTTGGGTTCGCCCGCGCGGTTTTCTTCGACTTTCTTGTCGATGTTTTCCAGCGGATAGGCAGCACGGGTATTCTGGGTCAGGGACACATCGGCGTAATCAGCGGTGCGGGTTTCGTCATTGATGATGACGTTCTCCAGCACCGCACCGAACTTGATGGCGTCCCAGATCACCGGCTCGTTCTTTTGGCTCAAATCAATACACTTGGCGTAGCAGCCGCCTTCGATGTTGAAGACCACATCTTTGCCCCAGCCGTGCTCGTCGTCACCAATCAGATAACGGGCAGGGTCTGCGGACAGGGTGGTTTTGCCTGTGCCAGACAGGCCGAAGAACAGAGCCACATCGCCGTCTTCGCCGACGTTGGCAGAGCAGTGCATGGGCAGCACGTCTTTTTCCGGCAGTAGGAAGTTCTGCACGGAGAACATGGCTTTTTTCATTTCACCGGCGTAGCGCATGCCGGCAATCAGAATTTTGCGCTGGGCGAAGTTAAGAATAACGCAGCCGTCGGAGTTGGTACCGTCACGCTCCGGGTCACACTGGAAGTGCGAGGCATGCAGGATCTGCCATTCTTCCTTGTTGCGGGCGTTGTACTTCTCCGGGCGGATGAACATAGTGTTGGCGAACAGGTTGTGCCACGCGGTTTGCGCGGTCACTTTCACGGCCAGGTAATGATCAGCGTCAGCGCCGACGTGCAGGTGGGAAACAAAAGCGTCGCTTTCTGCAACGGCCGCGGTCACACGGTCCCACAAGGCGTCGAATTTATCACTGTCGATGGGACGGTTAATGGCGCCCCAGTGGATGTGTTCGCTGGTGCTTGGCTCGTCAACGATGTAACGGTCCATCGGTGAGCGGCCGGTGCGATGACCGGTTTCCACTACCAGGGCGCCGTTGTCGGCCAGGCGGCCTTCGTTACGCTGAACAGCCAGCTCTACCAGCTGGGCCGGGCTGAGATCGTTATAAACAATTGGATCTGTCATGGTTATTCCTGGGCTTGTGGCCGTGCGGTTGCAACGGGTATGGCCGCGCAACCTTTAAGTTCGCATTGCGGATACACAGTGCCGGTCTCGTGCCCGGATCAAAGACCGGACAAGACCAATAAGGGACCAGTAGTGGCGCCACTGATCAGCACAGGCGCGCGATTATGCCAGAAAAGGGAATCAGTGGCGATTCCCCTTCGGACTGTGCGGTCACGGCTGCAGGGCCACCCTTTTAATGCGTCAAGGCACGCGACGCAGGGAAAGGGCGCAGGAAAAGATGGGAGGCAAATGCGGTGTCGCCTGCTATTTGCCTCTGGCTGTCGAGGCCAGGAATCGCGGGTTAGCTATTCTTGGTATTCCTATCGGCTTTCTCGGAGCATTTCCGCCAGGTCCACGGCATCAAAATGTTCCTGATGGCGACAGAAGTCGCAGGTCAGCGTGACTTCCCCGTCTTCCTCCAGTAATTGCTGTAATTCCTGATTGCCAAGGGAAATGAGTGCATTGCGGTTGCGTTCCCGGGAGCAGGTGCAGCCAAAGCGCAGAGGTTGGGCGTCGGGCAACTGGGGTGGGGTGTCGTGAAACAGCCGGCGCAGGATGGTTTGGTCATCCAGGTTTAGTAGCTCTTCCATTTGCAGGGTGCTCGCCAGCGCCTCTAAGTGTTCCCACATCTGGGTGTTGCCGTCGGTGGTGGACAGCTGGTTGGGCAGGCGCTGCAGCAGCAGGCCCGCCGCGCGATTGTTGCCGCTGGCCAGCCACAGCCGGGTGGGCAGTTGTTCGGATTGTTGGAAGTATCCCTGCAGGCATTGGGCAAGAGTGTCGCCGCTGAGCGGTACGATGCCTTGATACTGGCGCCCCTGATCGGGGGTGATGGTGATTACCATGGTGCCTTCACCGATCAAGGTTTGAATGTCGCCGTGGCTCCAGTCTTGACCGTCGCTGTGGCGGGCTAGGGCACGCAGCTCGCCATCATGGCTGCATTCGGCCAGTAGCAGAGACACCGGCCCCTTGCCTTGGGCTTGCAGGGCGAGCCGGCCCTTAAATTTGAGAGTGCTGGCCAGCAACGCCACAGCGGCCACGGCTTCGCCGATCAACCCCTGCACCGGCAGTGGGTAGTTTTGCCCTTCTATAATACGGCTAATGCTACTTTCCAGTTGAACCAGCTCACCACGAATGTCGGAGTCGGGGAAAAGAAAGCGCTGTTTGTGGTCTTGCATTATGAGGTCCTGAGGTTGGGCTGTTGCGGTAAATTCAGCGCGAAAAAGCAGTTATTCCAGATTGTCTCGTTTGAAGCGCTGGATATCCCGACGTTCCTTTTTGCTGGGTTTGTGGTCCGGTGCAGCGGCTGCGGCTCGGGCCAATTTGCGCTGTTCACTGTTCATTTCCCGTTTGGCCACGCTTTCGGAGGTTTCTTCATAAAGTGTCTGGGCCACCTTTGCCGGGCCACGTTTGTTGCTCAGACCGCGGACGACCACCTCGAAATGCTCAGTGCCTTTGCTGATGGTCACTGTCTGGCCGGGTTGCACTGCCTTGCTGGCTTTGGTCCGGTTGCCGTCGATATGGATCTTGCCGCCTTCAATGGCGTTTTTGGCCAAGGTGCGGGTCTTGAAGAACCGTGCGGCCCAGAGCCAGGAGTCTATACGTACGCTTTCCATCGCTTTCTCCATAGTTGGCCGTTAGGGCAGCACGGTCAGGAAATCATCAATGGCCGGGAACGGGGCCGTATCCGAACGTTTTGGCAGACTGGAATCCGGGTGGAGGATGCTCACCGGCTGCCCAATACCGTATTGCCGAGCGCTGTGTAGGACCGGCAAGGAGTCGTCCACCAGCAGGGCGCGGGCTCGCTCGAAAGGGAGGTGTCGTTGCAGGTGCTGCCAAAATGACTGGGCTTCTTTGGGGTGACCGTAATCATGGCTGGAGACCAATTCGTCAAAATATTGATCAATGCCGGTGCGCGCAATTTTCAGGTGCAAGGCATCGCGGTGAGCATTGGTCACCATGATGACTTGCTTGTCTGATGCCTTAAGCTTCTGTAGAAACGTTTCCGCGCCAGGCCGCACGGAAATGCGGTCGCCAGCCGCCCTTTTCAAGTGGGCAATTTCCAGCCCCAGCTCGGCGGTCCAGAAATCCAGGCAGTACCAGTTCAGGGTGCCTTGGTGGCTGGTGATCCAGTCGTGGATGATGCGGTTGGCCTCGACCTGCTCTAAGCCCCGTTGCTGGGCGTAGCAGTTGGGCACATGTTGTTGCCAGAACCAGTTATCAAACTGCAGGTCCAGCAGTGTGCCGTCCATATCCAGCAGCACGGTGTCCACGGATTGCCAGTCAATCATGAATTTCCTGCGTGTTCGGGTTAGTCTTGCCTTGGTGAGTAGGCTCAGAGGTAATTATGGATGAGAAACCGGAGATTCTCGACACCCGGCTGATAGCAAAGAGCCGCCTGTTCGGAATTGAAGAGTTACACCTGCGGTTTACCAACGGAGTGGAACGCACCTACGAGCGCTTGCGCACGCCGCCGATCGCGGGGGTGATGATGGTGCCGTTACTGGATGACGATACCGTGGTGATGATCCGTGAATATGGCGCCGGTACGGAAAGCTATGAGTTGACTCTGCCTAAGGGTGCCTATGAACACGGTGAAGATTGGCGCGATGCGGCTAACCGGGAATTAAAGGAAGAGGCGGGTTACGGCGCGCGGCGTATGAGCCTGATGAAGGAGCTGACCTTGTCCCCCGGGTACATGGGGCACCGCATTAAAGTCGTGTTGGCTGAAGACCTTTATGAGGAATCGCTTCCCGGTGATGAGCCGGAAGAGCTAGAAGTGGTGACCTGGAAATTATCGGAACTGGATCGCTTGATTGAGCGCGATGATGTGACCGAGGCGAGAGTGATCGCTGCGTTGTTGATGACCAAGCGGTTGTTGGAGAAAAGATAGTTCAACACGTCTCTGAATTAATCACAGGAAAATGGAAATGACGGATTTAAATGCCCTGCTGGGTCCGCTTGGTGAGATTGCCCGTGCCGCGGGACAGGCGATTCTTGAGGTTTACGAGCGCGATGATCTGGGTGTGGAAACTAAGGATGACAAGTCGCCGATTACCGAGGCAGATTTGGCAGCCCACAAAATTATTGAAGCTCGGTTGCAGGCGCTGACGCCGGATATTCCGGTTTTCTCTGAAGAGTCAGGGGGTATTGCCTATGCGGACCGTAAGGACTGGCCGCGTTTCTGGCTGGTAGATCCGCTGGATGGCACCAAGGAATTCATTAAGCGTAACGGTGAGTTCACCGTCAATATTGCGCTGGTGGAGGGCGATACTCCGGTGCTGGGGGTGGTGCACGTGCCGGTAACGGCTGTGACCTATATGGGCGGAAAGGGCGTGGGCGCCTTTAAAGAACATAACGGTGAGCGCCAAGCCATTGAGTGCCGTGCGCGCACCACGCCGGTGGTGATGGTGGCCAGCCGTAGCCATGGTGGTGAGGCTGTGGAAAAACTGGAAGCTTTTATACGAGAAGAGATCGGGGAAGTGGAGCGCGCTTCCATGGGATCCTCTCTCAAACTGTGTCTGGTGGCGGAAGGCAGTGCGGATATTTACCCGCGCCTTGCGCCTACCAGCGAGTGGGATACGGCTGCGGCCCACGCGGTGGTTGCCGCCGCCGGGGGGGTGGTGGTGAACACTGACTTTGCGCCCTTGCAGTACAACAAAGAGGACATTCTTAATCCGTTCTTTCTGGTGTTGGGGCAAAGTATTGAACAATGGCGCTTTATCGCTCCGGCCTTGAACGGTTGATGGGCGATGCCTAACGTTCGCCCTAGGCAGGACATGGGAGTGAGCCCCTCTCCGGCACGGGGTTCAGAGTGTCCTGCGCTTTCATTATTAGTGTTAGCAGGCCAAACAAGGAGTTTCCCATGAGTGCAATGCGTGAATTACGTTTCGTTAGTGACGGGCAATCCTGCCGGGGCGATCTGTATTTGCCTGAAGGCGAGGGGCCTTTTCTGACAGTGGTCATGGGCCACGGTTTTGGGCTTACCAAGGAATGCGGGTTGGCGCCGTTTCGCGATGCTTTTGTGCAGGCCGGTTATGCCGTGTTCCTATTCGATTACCGCCATTTTGGTGAAAGCGAAGGAATGCCCCGCCAGGTGTTGTTGCCCTATCGTGAAGTGGCTGATTGGCAGGCGGCGCTGGCCTGTGTGCGCAAGCTAGATGAAGTGGATAACCAGCGCATCGTTTTGTGGGGTACCTCCTTTGGTGGTGGTTTGGTCACTGTGGTGGCGGCCCGGGAGCCGGTGGCGGGTATTATTGCGCAGTGTCCGATGATGGACGGCATGGCGTCAGTGTTGGAGGTGATTCGTTATGCGGGTGTGGGGCAGGCGTTGAAGATGACCGGTATTGGTCTGTGGGACCTGGCCAGCAGTGCATTGGGGCTGGGGCCTAAAATGTTGCCCTCGGCAGGGCGCCCCGGTGAGCTGGCGGCTATGTCCAGCGACGACGCCTATGATGGGTACACCGCGTTGATGCCGGCCCACGTGCCTAACGAGGTGGCCGGGCGGGTTGCGCTGGCGCTGCCGCTATTTCGGCCTGTGGCCCAGGCCAGTAAGGTCACTTGCCCGGCGCTGATCCTTATTTGCGAAACCGATACGGTGGCGCCGGCATCGGCGGCAGAAAAAGCGGCTGCAGCGATGGCTCGAGCCAGCGTGAAACGTTATCCGGTGGGACATTTTGATGTCTACCAAGGCGAGGCCCGGGAGATCAGCCTGGCGGATCAGTTGGCGTTTTTGCGGGATGTTGAAAGCTAAAAGTTAAAATGGCGTTGTAACGGGCGGCTCAATGAAAGCAGAACCGTTGTCTGATCCAGTGACAGCGGATTGGCATACATGCTCGCGCGGGTGACCCTCCGAGCAGACCCCAGTTGGCGGAGGCCGGACCCTCACGGCTCAAGCCGATCAGTGCTGAACAGGAAACGGGAATCTGGAGCTAATCTATGGCGCCGTCTGAAAGCCCTTAGGTCTTGAGCGTGAGCTATTAGCTGCGCCGGGTTGTGAATGCTAGGCGTGGTGGGGTGCCCGGAATACGCGGCTAAGGGCAACCTGATTTAGTCCTGCAAGCAGAATGACCTAGAATGAGGCGGCCGGGCGCGATTAAAACCTAGGCCCTGGTATCGGGCTGAATGGTGACTCAAGCCCAATGTTTATAACGGTTACAGCGAGATGGCCGTCTTTAGCGGCACTTTCCTTCGGCGCTAAAGCCAATTAACGGCCCGTTTGGGCCTTTTCTCATACCCTCTAGTGCGGCTATTCTGTCCGCCATTAAAACGTGCCATTGATCGATGTCAATGTTTGCGCTGAGAGAATCGGGCAGCCTGAGAGGCTGGAGGTAAAGTATATGTCTAATAAACACGTTGATGTATTGATCGTTGGCGCCGGCCTTTCCGGCATTGGTGCCGCTTGCCATTTGACTCGCAAGGCGCCGAATCGCACCTATGCGATCCTGGAGCGCCGCGAACGCATCGGTGGCACCTGGGACCTGTTCAAGTATCCCGGCATCCGTTCTGATTCCGATATGTTCACACTAGGCTACAACTTTCGCCCTTGGACCGAACCCAAGGTGCTGGCGGACGGCAACTCTATTCGCCAGTACGTGGAAGACACTGCGGAAGAGTACGATGTGAAAAAACATATACGCTTTGGTCGCAAGGTGATCAAGGCGAATTGGTCCAGTGCCGATAACCACTGGGCGGTGGAAACCACCAACGAGAAAACCGGTGAGCAAGAAACCTTTACCGCTAACTTCCTGTTCTCATGCGGTGGTTACTATAACTATGACGAAGGCTATAAGCCGGACTTCCCCGGTGAGAAAGACTTTAAAGGCCAAGTCATTCATCCTCAGCACTGGCCGGAGAATTTGGACTATAAAGGCAAGAAAGTGGTGGTGATTGGTTCCGGCGCTACCGCCGTAACGCTGGTGCCTGCAATGGCTAAAGAAGGTGCAAAAGTCACCATGTTGCAGCGCTCGCCAACCTATATCGCCACCGTACCGGAAGTGGATCAAATCTCGGTGGGCATGCGCCGGTTTATGCCGGAGATGATGGTTTACCGGTTAACCCGTGCGCGTAATATTGGCCTTCAGCGTATGGTGTTTAAATTGTCCACACAGCGCCCCAAGCTGGTCCGCCGTGCGCTGTTGGCTGCGGCCAAACGACAGCTAGGTGATGACGTGGATATGGCGCATTTCCGGCCCCATTATAACCCTTGGGACGAGCGTCTGTGTGCAGTGCCCAACGGCGATTTGTTCAAGACCGTGCGCAATGGCGATGCTGAGATTGTGACCGATCACATCGAACGTTTCACTGAAACAGGGATCTTGCTCAAGTCTGGCAAGGAGTTGGATGCGGATATCATTATTACTGCGACGGGGCTGAACCTTCAGATGCTTGGGGGGGTAAAAAGCACCATTGATGGTAAGCCGGTGGAGCCACGCGAATCGCTGGTTTACAAGGGCATGATGTTGCGGGACGTGCCGAATATGGCGCTAGTGTTTGGTTACACTAACTCGTCTTGGACTCTGAAAGCCGACTTGGTCTGCGAGTATGTTTGCCGCTTGCTAAACCATATGGAAAAAACCGGTGCCCAGACAGTGATTCCCCGTGACAAGGATAATTGCATTACCGACGATAACTTCCTCGGCATGCAATCGGGTTACATTCAGCGTGCCAATGATCGGCTGCCGCGCCAGGGTTCAAAGGAGCCGTGGAAGGTGGTGCAGAATTATATGGTTGATTTGCCCAAGCTGCGTTTGGGCGCCATTGATGACGGGTTCCTTGAGTTCGATAACTATCAGCCGGTGAAAAAGAAAGGGCTGGTGGCGTCGTTGTTGGGTGCTTGAGCTGAAAGCTGAAAAAAAGCGCCATTTACGGTGCTGTTACCCTAGTAGGCATGGACAGCGGGCCTAGCTAGGGCCAGCACTAAAAAGGCCGCATCCTGAAAAGGGTGCGGCCTTTTTAGTGCTGCTATCTGTTAATGAGGGCAGAGCTTATGGCGAATAATCGCCAAGCTTTAGCGCCTCTTTTAACGTTTAACTATTTCCAAGGTAAAGCATTAATCCGTTGGCGTGCGGCTGAGTATTCTCGCTTCAGGCGGTCGACCAGATCTGCTGCTGGGCCTATTTTCTTCACCGCACCGATACCCTGACCGCTACCCCAGATGTCTTTCCAGGCTTTGGAGCTGCCATCGCCGAAGTCCATTTTTGACGGATCGCTTTCCGGTAGGTTCTCCGGATCCAGACCCGCGGCTTCGATGGACCCGCGCAGGTAGTTACCGTGCACGCCAGTGAACAGGTTGGAATAAACAATGTCGCTGGCGCCGCTGTCCACAATGGCTTGTTTGTAGCGCTCATCCGCATTCGCTTCATCGGTGGCAATAAAGGCGGAGCCGATATAGCCCAAGTCTGCGCCCATGGCTTGAGCAGCGAGAACGGCGTCCCCGGTGGCGATCGCACCGGAGAGCAGCAGTGGCCCGTCGAACCACTCACGAATTTCCTGCACCAGGGCCAGCGGGGAGAGGGTGCCTGCATGGCCGCCCGCGCCAGCGGCCACAGCGATCAGGCCATCAGCACCTTTCTCTATGGCTTTTTTGGCGAAGAAGTTATTGATGATGTCGTGGAATACCAGTCCGCCATAACTATGAATGGCTTCGTTCACATCCACTCGTGCGCCCAGTGAGGTTATTACGATAGGCACCTTGTACTTCACACATAGCTCCAGATCATGCTCCAGCCGATTGTTGGATCTGTGCACAATCTGGTTTACCGCGAATGGGGCCGCAGGCTTGTCAGGGTTGGCCTGGTTCCAGGCATCGAGCTCTTCGGTAATGCGCTTGAGCCATACTTCCAGCTCTTCTGCGGGACGAGCGTTCAGGGCGGGAAAAGAGCCGACAATGCCGGCTTTGCACTGGGCGATCACCAGCTCCGGGTTGGACACAATGAACATGGGGGATGCCACAACGGGTAGCTGCAGGCTGTTTTGCAGGGAGGCAGGTAGGGCCATGGGAACTCCTCATCTCACAAGGTGAGCGCCACCGAAAAAAGTGGGACGCTTTCAGGAGCATAATAGTGCGGTATACATGTGGCGATGTCAGCACCGAAAACGACAATCTGTGGGTTGATGTGGACGTGAATGAGGGCGGATGCGGCTTGCGAACGTCAGGCGTCAGGCGTTCGACGCCGCAATGCATTGAGCAGGCGGCTGGGTAAGCCCGCGGAGCGTAGCAACGGGCGGGCGTGCATCAGTGTTTCATGGATATCGGTTACATGCCCGCTCAATTCGTCTACATGATTGGTAATGCCGTCAACACGTACTGATAAGTCTGCTACCTGGCCGGGGAGGGCGTCCATGCGTTCGATGATGCGCATGATGCGGTGGGCCATAATCATGTATTCCAGTGCCGCGCGGATCACCGCCACCATTACCACAAAGGCAAGTGGTGCAATAACGGCGGCAATAATGCCGGCCAGCGTAGAGAACCAAAAGCACAAGCCAACTACGCTAACGACCACAATCAGTGCGCCAGCAATCAGCAGAAGATAGAACAGCGGCATCAGCTGCATGGTCAGATAGCGGTTGAAACGCCAATCCGCCAGGTTGGGAATACGAGGGGGCGGCCCAGGTGGTGGCGTTTCCGACTTGGGTGTCTGCATGGTGCCTCCTGATTTTATTATTATTTATGGTGTTCGTTTTTGAGTCGTGCGGCGCTATTGCGTGGCGTTGCTGGCGCCCAGTTTGTGTTCCGCATAACTGGCAAGAAAGTCTCCGAACACCGTGGTCAGTTCCTCGAAACTCTGGGTTGGTTTTTCTTCCGAGAGATGGCGTACCACGGTGAAAACCCCGCCGTTGATATAAAAATAGGACACCGCCGGAATATTAGGCATACGCAACAGCTCCGGGTGGTGCATCAGGTATTGAGTAAACAGGTCCAACAGGGCGCGATTGATGGGCTCCAGATGCATCACCATGTCTTGGCTGAAAGCGTGGCGTGCACAGTTCAGATACAGCTGGCGATTTTCTTCAAGAAAATCGCGAAAGGTAAACAGCAGCTTACTCACTGCATCGCGGATATTCATCCGTACCAGTTCCGGAGTCAGCGGCTTAATCATGGCCACGGTATCGTCCACGAAACGGGCGCCGGCGGCTTTCAGTATGGCGTCCTTGTCCTCGAAATACTCATATAAAGAGCCCACGCCGATGCCGGCGATGTCGGCAACTTGGCGTGTTGTGGTGGCCGATGGCCCCTGCTGGGCAATCGAGATTAGGGCGGCCTCGACGATAGCATCGACGGTGGCTTTGGAGCGCTGTTGTTTGGGTTTGCGAGCCATAATGATTTCCGAGTTGAATCCGAACAAGCATTCGATCTACTGTCACATTAGAGGATGTAACAATAAACCGTTGCCTTGATGCAATGGCTATTTTGACTTGATGGAGCAGACGGCATGTTTGGTCGTAATAAAACCATTAGCGCGAATGCCTCCGCTGTTGTCACCGGGGCAGGAAGCGGCATAGGCCGTGCGTTTGCCGAAGAGCTGGCTCGGCGCAATGGGGCGGTGGTCTGTGCGGATATCAATCTGGGGACCGCCCAGGAAACGGCTGACCGCATTGTCAGCACGGGCGGGAGGGCGTGGGCGGTGCAGTGCGACGTCAGTGTCCAAGCAGAGGTAGAAGCGCTGGCCGAACAAGCAGATGCGCTGCTCCCAGAGCCGGTGAATCTGGTGATCAATAACGCGGGCGTAGGCGTGGGCGGCAAACCGGTAGGCGAGACTTCCATGGACGATTGGCACTGGACCATGGGCATTAACCTATGGGGTGTGATCCATGGTTGCCACGTTTTTGCACCGAGACTCAAGGCGCAAGGGTACGGTGGGATTATCAATGTGGCCTCTACGGCCAGTTTTGCGGCGGCCCCGTTGATGGGGCCCTACAACGTGACCAAGGCAGGGGTGTTGGCGCTGTCAGAGACACTGGCAGCCGAAACTTCCGGCACCGGCGTTAACGTAACGGTGCTATGTCCTACAGTGGTAAACACCAATATTTTCACCACTGGCCGGATCGATGCCGGGATCACGCCGCTGATGAACAGACTTGTGGAGCTTACTGGCGTGCCCGCCGAAGGTGTCGCGCTCACCACTCTCAAGGCTTTAGATCGCGGGCAGCTTTATGTGCTGCCGCAAATGGATGCACGAATGATCTGGCGGGCGAAGCGTTATCTGCCCTCCGTCTATACCCGTGGTGCCGGGCTGCTCAGCCGCTTGGCGTCCGCAAAAGCATAAACCGAATGCCGTTAAACGGCTTCAAAGCCGTATCGCAATAACAGGAGAGCATCATGGCTTCTATCGATTTGGAAAAAATGTTGGCAAAGATTCAATCCACCCAGTGGGCCCTGTCAGATATCGACTGGGATGCTCCCGGCGCGGAGCTGATTACCGAAGAACAATGGCCCAAGCTGAAAGCTTTCATGGCTGATGTGATGTGGATTGAGCACGTGGGCGCCAGGGCCTTTGCCGCCATGGCTAAGAAAGCGCCCACAGAAACCTTGCGTCAAATCTATACCTACTTTCACGCGGAAGAGCAGCGCCATGCCAATGTCGAAATGGCACTGATGAAACGTTGGGGGATGCTCGAGGGAGAAGGTATTCCCGAACCTAATATCAACTTACGATTGGCGATTGAGTGGCTGGATCGTTACAGCGATGAGATGCCGATTTATGTGTTGGGCACAATGGTGCCGATGCTAGAAATTGCTCTGGATGGTGCCTTGTGTACCTTCCTGCTGGAGACCGTAAAAGACCCGATTTGTCATCAGGCCTTTGAAAAAATCAATGACGACGAATCCCGTCATTTGGGCGTCGGCTTTAGCGTGATGGAAATGCAGGGGCGCGGGAAGACCTTTATTGGTGCCGCCAAAATGCTGGCCCCCTTGCTGAATCCTCGCCTGTTGTTAGGCATGGCCTCCTATCTGCCTTTGCTCAACAAGATGCGCGACAACATTATTGGTATGGGGCTGCCGGAAGAGCGCCTGTATGCCGCGATGGCCAAATTCGAAACAATTGGTGGGCGTACCGAAGATGGCCGTCGTAACCCTTGGTATCAGTTGGTCCGTCACCACGCCAAACTTATGGTAGATCGCAATAAACGTGTTTATCACGTACCCGTGGATGGTCTAGTCAAGTTGACCGGAATGATACCGCCCCGGATGCTGCCTGCTGTGCCTTCCTGGGTGAATGAGCTGACTTATCACCCCACTGCTTGATGTTACCGAAGACCACCATCATGTGCCTGGCAGATGATGGTGGTCTCCTGCTTTTTGATGAGATTTTGTTATGACTGCATCCCCTACTTCCCCTAAAAAGGCCGTTCGCAAATCGGCTTCCCGTCAGCGTTCTTCCTCAACGAAAGAGCCGGCGGTAACAAAAACACCAGTGATAAAACCGGCCTCGGTCCTGATTGTGGGCGCGGGGTTTGCCGGCCTAGGGATGGCCATTCGTCTCAAGCAGGCCGGTATTGAGGATATCGTGATTCTGGAACGAGCCAACGCGGTGGGCGGCACCTGGCGAGACAATCAATACCCTGGGGCCGCTTGCGACGTTCCCTCCAATCTCTATTCGTATTCTTTTGCGCCCAACCCGAACTGGTCACGGAGCTTCTCGGGCAGCGAAGAAATCCTGGGTTATATCCAGCATCTGGTGGCTGAGTTCGAGTTGGAGTCGTACATTCGTTTCGAGAAAAACGTGCAAGAGCTGTCTTTTGATGAAAAGAAAGGCACCTGGACCGCCACGACGGATAAGGGGGAGCAGTTTGCTGGGCGGGCCGCAGTGATGGCTCAGGGGCCCTTGTCGAACTGCAGTTTCCCGGCGATTACTGGTATTGAGGATTTCAAGGGCCACAAGATTCACAGCGCCCGCTGGGATCATGAGTACGATTTTACCGGCAAGAAAGTGGCTGTCATTGGTACCGGTGCCAGCGGTATCCAAATCATTCCCGAACTGGTCAAACAGGCGGCCCACGTGAAGGTGTTTCAGCGCACTCCGGGCTGGGTTCTGCCGCGTCCTGATTTTGTCACTCCGGCCTGGAACAAAGCCCTTTTTCGCAAGTTGCCGGCCAGCCAGCAGGCCATGCGTAATCTTCTCTTCTGGACCCATGAAAGCATGGCGCTGGCGGTAATATGGAACTCGCCGCTGACCCGCGTTGCTGAACGGGTAGCGAAGATGCATCTACGCCGGCAAGTGAAAGACCGCTGGTTGCGTCGTCAGTTGACCCCGGATTTCACCATCGGCTGCAAGCGGGTGTTGGTCTCCAATGATTATTACCCTGCGTTGCAAAAAGACAATGCCAAACTGATTACCTGGCCCATTGCTCGCCTTAGTGAAAAAGGGATTCGTACGGTAGAAGGTATTGAGCATCAGGCCGACTGCATCGTGTTTGCTACGGGCTTCGATGTCAGCCATTCCGGCACGCCTTTCCCCGTTAAAGGGCGTAAGGGTCGGGTGTTGGGTGACGAGTGGCAAGGCGGTGCCCAGGCCTACAAGAGCATTAATGTGTCCGGTTATCCCAATCTCTATATGACCTTTGGGCCTAATTCTGGGCCCGGTCATAATTCCGCCCTGGTGTATATGGAGTCCCAGCTTGATTACGCGGTGAAAGGGGTGCAGAAAATTCTTCAGGAAGACCTGAAGATGCTGGATGTGAAAAAAGATGTTCAGCGTAAGCACAACCAGGCCATGCAGAAACGGCTGGCAAAAACTAACTGGAATTCAGGTTGCAAGAGCTGGTATCTCACCGAAGACGGCTTCAATGCCACCATGTACCCAGGGTTTGCCACTCAGTACGCGGCACAGATGGCCGCTTTTGAAGAGAACGATTACGAAACCGTCTGATGTGAATCAGCTTGGTTTCGCTCGGTAAACGCGGCCCTGCCTGGCAGGTGCCGCGTTTTTTATGCCGCATTGAAAGTTGTTGGATTACCCCTTCCAGGCTCTCTGTACCCTTGGGTCAATTCCCTCTGTGGAACGGTGCTCTGTCCGTGGCCGCCCGGTAGCTGTCATCAAGTCGTCATTTCACTGTCGTGCTGGCTTCATTCCTGCCCTGTAAAACCCTGTGAGCAATCCGTTTGGGGGATCTGCAGATAACAGGGGAAACCGATGAAGAATTTGTATCTGGGAGCTGGTGTCATTCTGGCGGCAACGCTGACGGCCTGTGGTGGCGACAGCAATCAGCCTGACGCGGTTGTGGATGAGGCGGTGCGCACACCGGACAGTATCAAGCTCTCCTATGTCAGTCGCTATTCCACAGGCAGTTTTGATGCCTCCGCTGCAGAAATCCCGGCTTATGATGCGGCAAGCCAGCGTTTGTTCGTAGTGAATGCGGAGCAGGGCGAACTGGATGTGCTGGACCTGAGTGACCCTGAGAGCCCGGTCAAGATCGATGCGATTAGTGTCGCAGGCATTGCGCCGGGCGCGGAAGTGAATAGCGTCGCTGCCAGCCATGGTTTGGTGGCGGTGGCCATTGAGGCGGAGCCGAAAACTGATAATGGCTTTGTGGCGTTGTATCAGGCCAGTGATTTGACCTTGCTGGGCAGCCAGCGGGTTGGCGCCCAGCCAGACATGGTGGCGTTTACCCCGGATGGAACCCGCGTGCTCACCGCCAACGAAGGCGAGCCCAGTGATGATTATCAAACAGACCCTGAGGGCTCTATCAGCATTGTAGATTTCAGTGATCCGTCCAACCCGGTGGTTAGTACTGCAGACTTCACGGCGTATAACGGCCAGGAAGAGAGCCTGCGTAACCAAGGGGTTCGCATTTATGGTCCGGGGGCATCCGCCGCGCAGGATCTGGAGCCGGAGTACATTGCGGTTTCAGCTGATGGCAACACAGCCTGGGTGACCCTGCAGGAAAATAATGCGCTGGCGAAAGTGGATATCGCCACAGCGACGATAACCGACATCGTTTCTCTGGGAGAAATTGATCGCAGCGTAGAAGGTAACGGGATTGATGCCAGCGATGACGATGAAGTTATCAATATCAGGACTTTTGCCGGTGTAGTGGGGCTGTACCTGCCGGACTCGATTCATGGCTATACCGTGAACGGCAAGACCTACCTGGTGACCGCCAACGAAGGGGATGCTCGGGCCTGGGGCGAAGACAATGAGGACTACTGGGGCGAAGAAGCGGATGCAAAGGTGGTGCCGCCGGTCGCTTGTGAGCCGGATGCTAGCCAGGGCTTTGTTGAAGAATTCCGCGTGAAGCATCTGGTGCATAACAGCGGGTTTGCCCGTCGTTGTGGCGATGATTTGCCGCCGCAGCTGAGCGCGTTGGCAGAGGGAGCCCTGTTGGATCCTGCGGTCTTCGGCTATTGCGGTGCCACAGCGGGCGATTCCGGCGATTGCCGTGAAGACGATGTGCTGGGGCGCCTGAACATCACCTGGACGATGGGCTACAAGACGGACGTCGATGGCCAACCGCTGAAATTCATGGCCAATGGTTCGCAGCCTGAAGGAGACGAGGTGGGTACGCATATCATGTACAACACGCTCTACAGCTATGGTGGTCGTTCGTTCTCCATTCGCGATGACAGTGGTGATCTGGTGTTTGATAGCGGCGATGCCATTGAGCAGTTTCTGGCCAGTGATACCTGCAAGTTGGGCTCCGAGCGATCAATCGATTGTGCCGACTATTTCAACAGCGGCCACGATGAAGGCAATGCCATAGACAGCCGCAGTGATGCCAAGGGGCCTGAGCCGGAAGGGCTGACCATCGGTCAGATTGGCGACAAGCATTTCTTGTTCTTGGGGCTGGAGCGCATGGGGGGCGTGCTGGTGTATGACATTACGGATCCGGCGGCGCCGGTCTATCAGGATTATTTGAACAGCCGTGAAACCTGGGATGTGGCTCCGGAAGCGGGCAACCTGGATGGGTATGGGGATCTGGGTCCGGAAGGGTTGGTGTTTATTTCGGCTGCGGATTCTGCCAACGGCAAGGCGCTGCTGGTGGTGGGGAACGAAGTCAGTGGCTCCACCGCCATCTATGAAGTGCAAAGTGTCTTCAGCGAATAAATCACGGCAATAAAATACAAGCCCTATGTGTTGTCAGGCGGCCTGCGGGCCGCCTTTTTGGGGCCGGGGAAATTCGTTTTGCTAAAGCAGCTTAGCGTTTACGGGCGGCTTGTTTGGCCTCAAAGGCTGCCAGTTGTGCCTCGCTGGCGGGTTTCTGGTAGAGCGTTTTCCATTCAGCGAAGGGCATGCCGTAGACGTATTCCCGTGCGCCGTCATAATCCAGTTCCACGCCTTGCTCCGTCGCCGCTTCCATTAGCCACTTAGCCAAACAATTACGGCAGAAATCTGCCTGAATCATCAGGTCGATATTTTGCACGTCTTTGTGTTCATCCAGATGCCGCAGCAGGTGGCGAAACGCAGCGGCTTCCATCTCGGTTTTGCTGGCTTGATCAATATCGGCCATTGGATTCTCCCGGTTCTGAAATCCCTATCTGGTGAGGCCCTTATAGAAGGGGGGGGCATAAAACGGCGGAAACGCCTTGCCGGCATTTCCGCTTTGCTGTTCTTTACGTGCCTTCAGGCCTCAATGCTCTTCAGATAATCATCGTAACTGCCGGTGAAATCACGCACTCCGTCCGGGGTGATTTCCAGAATGCGGGTGGCCAAGGAACTGACGAATTCCCGGTCGTGGCTGACAAAGAACAGTGTGCCTGGGTAGTTCTCCAGCGCTAGGTTGAGCGCTTCGATGGATTCCATGTCCAGATGGTTGGTGGGTTCGTCCAGTAACAATACATTGGGCTGAGTCAGCGTCAGCTTGCCGAACAGCATGCGGCCTTGTTCTCCCCCGGAAATCACCTTCACGGATTTCATTACTTCGTCGTTGGAAAACAGCATGCGGCCAAGCGCTGCACGGACTGCCTGCTCGCCATCGCTGGTCCATTGGGCCATCCAGTCGAACAGGATCATGTCCTGTTCAAAGTCATGGCTGTGGTCTTGAGCGAAGTAACCGAGGTCGGCGGCTTCCGCCCATTTTACGGTGCCGGTATCTGCGGTCAGGTCGCCGGCCAGGCAGCGCAGCAGGGAGGTCTTACCGATGCCGTTAGGGCCGATAATGGCTACCCGTTCGCCGGCCTCTACTTGCAGACTCAGGTCCTGGAACAGGGTCAGGTCATCGTAATGCTTGCCGAGCCCTTCTAGGGTTACCGCTTGGCGGTGTAGTTTTTTGCTTTGTTCAAAACGAATGTAGGGGCTAATGCGGCTGGAGGGTTTTACCTCTTCCAGCTGGATCTTGTCGATTTGCTTGGCCCGGCTGGTGGCCTGTTTGGCCTTGGAGGCATTAGCCGAGAAGCGGCTAACAAAGCTTTGTAGGTCAGCAATTTCTTTTTTCTTCTTGGCGTTATCTGCATACAGCCGATCACGGGCGGCGGTGGCGGCGGTCATATACTCGTCGTAGTTACCGGGGAACAAGCGGAGTTCACCGTAATCGAGATCCGCCATGTGGGTGCATACACTGTTCAGGAAGTGGCGATCGTGGGAGATAATAATCATGGTGCTAGAACGGGCCACCAAAATATCTTCCAGCCAGCGAATAGTATGGATGTCCAAGTGGTTAGTGGGCTCATCAAGCAGCAATACGTCCGGATCGGAGAACAGCGCTTGGGCGAGCAGCACGCGCAGTTTCCAGCCGGGAGCCACTGCTGTCATCGGGCCCGCGTGTTGCTCCTCGGGAATGCCAAGGCCCAACAGCAGATCCCCGGCACGGGCTTCGGCGGTGTAACCGTCCATTTCTGCGAACTGCATCTCCAGCTCCGCCACGCGCATGCCGTCTTCTTCGCTCATTTCCGGCAGGCTGTAGATACGGTCGCGTTCGGCTTTTACCGTGGCCAGCTCGGTATGCCCCATGATCACGGTGTCCAGAACCGTGTATTCTTCGAAGGCGAACTGGTCCTGGCGCAATTTACCAAGGCGATCATTGGAATCCAGCATGACCTGACCATTGCTGGGCTGCAGTTCGCCACCGAGAATCTTCATGAAGGTGGATTTGCCGCAGCCGTTGGCGCCGATTAGGCCGTAACGGTTGCCGTTGCCGAATTTGACGGAAACGTTTTCAAACAGTGGCTTGGCGCCGAACTGCATAGTGATGTTCGCGGTAGAAATCAAAGGACTATCCTGTAACGAGAGAGCGGCGGGGGCACGCCATCGACGGCTGCGGAGTACTCTCAGCAACCGGCGGGGAGAAAGAGGCGGCATTGTACCGGCTTGTCAGGCAAAACACAGTCCCGCCGGGCGGTATGGGTGGGGTGAAGAATTAAGCAAGAAGGCGCGTATTAAGCAGACAAACCAGGAAAGCGAGGGGCCATGACTATAAAATCCACCCTGATCGGGCTCGCCACGGGGTTGCTGGCGCTTTTGGCTGTTGGTTCTTGTAGCAATGATGGCAAGCAAGCGTATCTGCAGCAGCAGGTACGGCAGACCTTGCAGGATAACAACCTGAGCGTTTGGCGGGTGGATACTCTGACCGTGACGGGGCGCAATGAAGAGGGGCATGAGGACCATTCTGCTACCCATTACCTGTTTGATGTGGCTCTGCTGCTGCAGGAGGATCTGCAGCGGGTGCGTTATGCAGATGCAGATACTCGGGAACTGGTGGTGACGGCGGGGGCTCGGGCCGGGGAGCGAGCAGTGTTGCCCGGTGTGGCGAAAATTGAAGGCGAACAGACCGGACTGTTCGATAAGGACGATGTGATCCAGGCGCGGATTAGCCTGCCGCTTACGGACCTTCCTGCTGGCCTGCCGGTCTCCCTGTTGCGGCAGCGCTTCGCCGACTGGCAGCAAATAACCGTGGGTAGCGATGCTTACCAGTCCTTGCTCAATCGGCTGCGACGCTTGCTGCTGGATGAGCAGCGAGCCTTGATCGATGTCTCTGAGCGGTTGCGCCGTGCGCGCCAGCAGCTCTCGGTGCAGGATGAGGAGTTGCGGGAATTGGAAGAACGCGCGCAGCAATCCAGCGAAATGGGAGAGCCCATGGAGCGGGCCAGTGAGGGCATCGAGGCCTTAATGGCGCGGGTGGATCAGTTGCAGGTGGAGCAGTATTCCCAGGAAGAGGCCGTCGAGAAATTGCGAGCGGACTTGGATCATCTGCAAGGCGTTCCCTAAGTCCCGGCTCGTGATCATCAAGGCTTCGATTTATGGGAGGCTATGGGTATCATGGCGGCTTCTTTCCTGTATTGGATTCAGCCATGTTTGAACAAACCATTACCCCCCGCTTTTACGAGACCGATGCTTTTGGCCATGTGAATAATACGGTTGTCACTGGTTGGTTTGAAACCGGTCGTGCGCCGTTGTTTCGGCTTTTCGGTGACGCGGAAAATCCAGCATCAATGCCGTTGATTCTCGCCCGAGTGGAGGTCGATTTTGTCGCTCAGATTTACTATGGCAGTGACGTGATCCTGCGTGCAGCTATTGAGCGCATTGGCAACAGCTCCTTTGTGGTGATTCAGCAGGCATGGCAGAACGGGGCTCTGGTGGCCAGAGGGCGGGCCGTTCAGGTGTATTTTGACCACAAGACGCAGGCCTCAGCGCCGCTGCCCGATGATCTCCGTGACGCTTTAGCCCAGCACGAAGGCGAGCTACCAGAAAACTAATCGTTGCAATAGATAGGGCTTCATGGCGCTTTGAGGTGCTAGCGCTACACTAACGAATCAACATGTATTGCTGAGCGAGAATCAGGATGGCCTACAAGGGACAGGAAAACCTAGAGCACCTCAACCCCCGCAAGGTTGGTGTGCTCATTACAAACCTGGGAACCCCAGATGCGCCGGAAACAGGCGCCCTGCGCCGTTATCTGCGGGAGTTTCTTTCTGATCCCCGAGTGGTGGAGATTCCCCGCTTTATCTGGTTTTTCATCCTTAATCTGGTGATTCTGGTCATTCGCCCTCGTAAGTCTGCGGAAGCCTACAAAAGCGTGTGGACGGAAGAGGGCTCGCCGTTGTTGGTGTACAGCCTTGCCCAAGGGGAAGGTATTCGTCAGCGCTTGCAGAGTAAATATGGCGATGATGTGGTGGTGCGTGTGGCCATGCGTTACGGCAATCCGTCCATTGCCAGCCAGTTGCAGGCGTTTGAGGACGAGGGCATTCGTAAGCTGGTTGTGTTGCCGTTGTATCCGCAATATTCCGGTTCCACCAATGGCTCTACCTTTGATGCCGTGGCCCAGGATTTTATGGGCCGACGCTTGCTGCCTGATCTACGCTTTATTAGCCATTACCCGGATTACCCGCCCTATATTCAAGCCATGGCTGAGCATATTCGTGCCTACCGAGAAAAGAACGGTAGTGCGGACAAGTTAGTATTTAGCTTTCACGGTGTGCCGAAACGCTTTTTGCTCAAGGGCGATCCATATTTCCATGAGTGCCACCAAACATCACAGTTGTTGGCCAAGGCGCTTGGGCTGAGTGATGGCCAGTGGATGACCACGTTCCAGTCCCGCTTTGGCGCAGAAGAGTGGCTGCAGCCCTATACTGATGCCACCATGAAATCCCTCCCCGGTGAAGGCGTGAAATCAGTACAGGTATTCTGCCCAGGCTTTTCTGCGGATTGCCTGGAAACCGTGGAAGAAATTGACCAAGAAAACCGTGAGTATTTTGAAGAAGCTGGCGGTGAGTCTTTTGCTTATATCTCCGCACTTAATGCTGAACCTGCCCACCTGGATGCTCTGGCCCAACTTGTTGAAGATAACCTGCAGGGCTTTCTGCCCTGACAGTCCACCCTAACAGGACTAGCAATGGGGTTGATACCCAAATTGGGGTATGCGATAGGCCGTCTCCTTTTGCTATTTTGTAATAGAGGTTCCCTGCCTTAGTGCGGGACCTCTATTGTGTCTGTTGTCGGGGTAAATGATGTTTAAATCCATTGCTTTCATTCTGATGTTGGCCGCGCAGCTACTGCTGGGTGGCTGTTCGACTACCTACCATGAAAATCTGGTTTCCGATCTTCAGAAGCAGGGGGACAACCCCTATATCGTTGAGCCTGAACTGAAAGATCTGGAGCAAAAGATACGAGCCATTGTCATGGCTGAGCGGTCACTGGCAGAGCCCTACCGCCTCACCTTCGATCCCCGTAATGAGGCGATCATTAGTTACTTTCAGGATCAATTCAGCAAGCAGGAAATGATGAAGACCATCAACTTGGTGCGTGCCGGATATGAAGCGGTGGTGGCTGCTCGGTATCCTAATGTCGGTTTAGAGGCGGGCTGTGCTTTGGTGGATAGTGGTGCTTTTGTGATAAGCAGTAAGGTGGCTGCGGACCAATTTGAATGGAGCTTTATCCATGGTGACTGTGTCGATGGTCTTGCCCATGGGGTCGGCAAGGCGATGGATGAAAAACACAATGCAGTCTTTGTCGGTAAATTTAACCAAGGGGTAATGGTTGAGGGAGTTTTCAACTTACTCCAAGAGGATGGCCGTGAGGTTATTCAGGTGGGGCAAGTCCCCGGCACTATGGAGAGTGCTCGCCTGCTCGTCACTGAAATTCGCAAAACGGGTTTTCAGTGGATTCGGTATGGCGATTTTAATGATAGCGGGGGAATAGATGGTTTTGCGGTAAGCATATGGGCCTTTACCAACACCATGGTCGTGAAGTCTATTGGCGGCGTTGAAAACAGTTTCTTAAGCGGTTTTGCTGCCAAGCAGGAACTGAAACCTTGGAAGAACGGCAAGATATGGAATGTGTGGATTGGTCATTTCATGGATGGGAATCTTAACGGTCCGGGGGCGTGGTCCAATGGAATGGCGCATTTAAGCGTTGGCTATTGGAAGGACGGTAGTCGTCACGGCAAGACCTACGGAGAATACGCCATGTCTGACGATAACAATGAAAGTTATGCGGGTATCTACGTTAATGGCGAGCGTGATGGGGCTTTCAGGGTGCAGAGACGAGCGCTGATCGGAAGTAGAAAAGGTGAATTCATAGAAATTTATGCTAACGGTGAATTGATCGATGATGGCATCGCTAAGAAGCCAAACCATGGCGATACCCTTGGCAAGTTTGTCGCGCTCGCGGGTGGTGCAGCCGTGATTGGGTCATCGGGGATTACAGATTCCGCAAAAGTGGATATTGGCACTGCCTTTGCAACTGATATATTGGCTGGCGGTAATGGTCAGAATATAAATGCAATGCGTCAGAGCATGGCTGGGGGGGCGGGAGCTGGGAGTAACGCTTCGACCGATAGTGACAAAGGTGTGTTCAGCTTTAGTTGCTACGATCCGGGCAATTTCATTTGCGTTGATTATACCCTTTATAGCCGCACTAAAAGTGAGCAATTTAAGGCGCAGTGCTCTCAGGGGAATAATAAGCTAGTTGCTAGTTGTGACAGTTCGACTCGGCAGGCAATTTGCAGCCATCAGAGCCCGGTAGGGAAAACCGATACCCATGACTACCTTTATGGTTCCGAGCCGGAGCAAGTAAAGCAAGCCTGCGTCTCCACGGGTGGACAGTTCAAAATGGTTGAGTGATTGGGTTTTGGTGAAAATGCATATACGTGTAGAGGTGCTGATGTGTTCCGTTTTTCTTGGGTATCGTTTGTTATCTATATTGTTATGGGCCTTTTTTAGGCTGAGTTAGTTTGTGTATTCTCGTGCTTTGGTGATGGCGCCCCTGTTGGGAGCGAAGTCTGGGGCAATATATAAAATTCATTTTTATCATGGTGACGGGCGGCCTAAGCACCAGCTTATGGCAGTGAGCGGCGCCCATAAAGGTAAGCAGATGAAGAAATGTTTTATAATTGCCGGCTTTCTTAGTGTGTGTGGTATGGCAAATGCTGAAACATATAACCTGCATTGCGAGGCGATCGGTTACGCATACAATTATGATAATGAGCAGTTTTTTGAGTCTAGAAAGGTGAGCTTCAATTATAAGACGACACGGGGATGTGTTCTCGATGGTGGGCGATCTTATATCGTAAATGAATGGCAATCTTATTTTAGTAGCGAAGTTCCTGATTACTTCAAATACAGCGTTGGAGTGAATTCAGATTGTGATTGTCATGATGAACCCGCTTCCGGTGTTTCGCGCAAGCATCAGGACTTTAAACGGGATTTCGTGAGGAAGAATTTTTCTGTCTCTCGGATGCGTGGGTTCCAACCGGAAGACAGAACGTTCTAAGCGGTTTTCTTATAGGGCGTTAAGCCTTGGTAGGTCAAAATGGCTGAGGAAGAAAGATGTGCATTTCATCTAGTGCCAAGATATGAGGGTGGCATGAAAAAGAAGTTTGTTATCTTTTTTCTATTTCTTTCGGTATTGAGCGGGTGTGGAACTATCAATGCCGAACGTAAAGCCTACATGACTGACTCCGTTTATGAAAAGGAGCGGTATCTTGGCGGCGATGTTTCTGAGCCTCGGTTCTCTCACTATGACCTGCGCGGCAAATATGATGTTTCCAAAGGATCATTGAAGGTCTATGTCGACCCGCTCGAGGTGTATACCCAGGAAAAAGAGCAGTTTGTCGTTCGTCAAGAGGTAACCTACAAAAGATATGGTCCCTACGGTTATAGCCCTGTTGGGTGTGCCTTTGGTGTGGTGACGGTTTTTCCCCTGCTTTTTGCAATCTTCGATGATAGCTATGCAAGGAACCTTAAGAAAAGTTGTTATAAGGTTTATGAGTGGAGAAAGAAAAATAACGATTTACCGGCGGAGCGTTTGGGAACCGAGGAGGTGGAGATAGTAGAGAGGAATTACACTGATTCTCAGGGGGGCCTCTACCTTCAGATTTATGCCAATGGAAAGCAGGTTAACCGACAGGGGCTGTCTGGGTTTAGTGGAAAAGAAAGGCGTGGCGCATACGTTTGGACGGTGAATGACTGGTTCGATTTCTCTCGATTGGACTCGGGCGCTAAGTTAAGGGTCGATATAACGAACATAAGAGGGTCGAAAACGTTATCCAAATCTATGGTGCTAACGAATGAGGAATCCGAGGCTCTTGTTTTCAACGGTAAATACGATGGCCTGGTTCAGTATTACTATGTGTGCTCAAAATGTAATGCTGATTTGCAAACGAATTATTATTCAGATGCTCAGCGAATTGTCTGGTTTTCTGGAATGTACAAATTCAAGGCTGACCGTGGATCAGACCTAGATCGAGTGGCTAGTTGTCTCGGGGAACGATTCAATACTACCGGAAGCAATGGTTACGTTACGTTGATGCGCGCTAACACGCCGGCGGAAGCTGCTAGAGAATGGCCCATGGCTTATCAGGCGTATGGGCGTGTTCAGCCAAATGGGCGTATTGATAAGCCGGGTATTGAAGATCTGCAGGCCTGCGCACGCTCGAAAAGGTTACAGGTAACGTTTGAGCAATAGCCCGGTTGCCGACGATGTCGGGCCACCGGGCGGGCACTCACTTTGGTGGCGGCTATTGGTTAGTGAGGTGGCGAATTAGCTCGTCGGTAAACTCGCTAGTGCTGGCGCGGCCCCCTAGATCTGGAGTCACTACTTCACCTTGGCCGACCACATGGCGTACCGTACGGCGCAGTTTCTTTGCCTTGTCGTGTTGCTCCATGTAATCAAGCATCATCGCCCCGGCCAGTAAGATGGCCGTGGGGTTGGCGATGCCTTTGCCGGCGATGTCTGGGGCGCTGCCATGCACCGCTTCAAATAGGCCGCCGTGTTCCCCGATGTTGGCCCCTGGGGCCACGCCCAACCCACCGATCAGCCCGGCACACAGGTCGGAGAGAATATCGCCGAATAGGTTGGTGGTGACCAGCACGTCGAAACGGTGTGGGTTCATGGCTAGCTGCATGGCGCAGGCGTCCACAATCATTTCTTCGTGTTCCAGGTTTGGGTAATCCTTGCGCACCTTGCGTGCCACATCTAGAAATAGCCCAGAGGTGGATTTCATGATGTTTGCTTTATGTACCACCGTGACCTTTTTTCGGCCTTGTTTGGTCGCCGTTTCATAAGCAAAGCGCAGTAAGCGTTCGGACTCAGTACGGGTGATACGGCTACGTAGCTCGGCGGTTTCGCCGTCGTCGCTGACGGTTTGCCCCAAACCAGAATAGATGCCTTCGATATTTTCTCGGATGGTCATGATGTCCACATTGTCATAGCGGGACTTCACGCCGGGAATGGAGAGGGCGGGGCGCACATTGGCGAACAGGTCAAAGGTCTTGCGAAGGGTGACGTTAACGGAAGTAAAGCCGCCGCCCACTGGCGTGGTGATGGGGCCTTTTAGGGCTAGGCGATTGCGACGTAGTATGGTGAGAGTCTCTTCGGGTACCAGTTCCAGCCCTTTATCCAGAGCGGTCTGTCCTGCGATGGCATATTCAAACTTGAGCCCGCAATCCAGTGCGTCCAGAACACGCACTGTGGAATCCACGATATCCGGCCCGATTCCGTCCCCGGGAATAACGGTTACGGTGTTCTCGTTCATATTGCCTCCTGATTGCGGTTGGTTAGGGTGAAACCGTAGTGTCCGAGTTTGTGCCGGACTGAGGGGTGGTCCCTATTCTGGCACGCTGGCGGGCAAGATGAAGTCCGACCTAAGTCGTGATGCTCGCGGTGTGAGCTCGGCTCTCGTGTTCAGGCTGGCAACAGCGCTGGCGTGGAGATCCTGCGCTGTTGCCCGGGTGGGCGGGCGCAGGAGGTCGCGCTGTATCGTGCTGCGCCGGACCTGATTGTGGTTCGCTATATTAGCACATCAGCGGTCTGCGCGGGGCCGTAGCGGTAATGACGTTGTCTGGGGTTTGATGCGAAGGGACTAGGGGCTCCAGAACGATGCGCCAAGGGCCTGCCGGGTGTGCATAATAGGCGCCTGAATTAATGCAAGTGGGCAGCCCTGATGTGCTGCCATTGAGGGAGAATGCGTGTGGATGCAGTGGTTTCGATCAAGAACCTGCACAAGACTTATCAATCCGGGTTTCAGGCGCTCAAAGGCGTGGATCTGGATATTCGCGCTGGCGAGATCTTTGCCTTGCTGGGGCCCAATGGTGCGGGCAAAACCACGCTGATCAGTATTATTTGCGGTATTGTTAATCCTTCTTCGGGTACGGTGCGGGCCGCAGGCCATGACATCATTTCCGAATTTCGTGCCGCAAGAAGTGCCATTGGGTTGGTGCCTCAGGAAATTTCCACGGATGCCTTCGAAACAGTTTGGGCAACGGTGAGTTTTAGTCGTGGCCTTTTTGGAAAACCGCGCAATGATGCCCATATCGAAAAAGTGTTAAAGGCATTGTCTCTGTGGGACAAGAAAGACAGCAAGATCATCACGTTGTCCGGTGGCATGAAACGTCGGGTGATGATAGCCAAGGCGCTGTCCCATGAACCCAGAATTTTGTTTCTTGATGAGCCCACCGCGGGCGTGGACGTGGAGTTGCGACGTGAAATGTGGGAAATGGTACGTCAGCTTCGTGAGCAAGGAGTCACTATCATCCTGACTACCCACTACATTGAAGAGGCCGAGGAAATGGCCGACCGAGTGGGGATTATCAGCAAGGGTGAAATTATTCTAGTGGATGAAAAATCGCGCCTGATGGAGAAGCTAGGCCGCAAACAGCTGATCGTGCATCTGTCTGAGCCATTGACGGCAGTGCCGGATGTGTTGGCAGGGCAGGAACTGGCGTTGGCCGATGAAGGCTTCTCACTGGTGTATAGCTACGATGCCAACCAGGAAAACACCGGCATTGCCGAACTGCTACGTCACCTGAACGAGCAGGGTATCGATTTCAAAGACCTGCACTCACGACAAAGTTCGCTGGAAGATATTTTTGTGGATCTAGTTCATAACGGTAAGCCTGGCGCTAGCCCGGTTTCGAATGGAGCCACCAGTGAAAAACCCAATGTACCGGGGGATGAAAAATGAATATTCACTCCATTCGCGCGATTTACAAATTCGAGATGGCGCGAACCTGGCGTACTCTGATGCAGAGTGTTGCATCACCAGTGATCTCCACATCGTTGTATTTTGTGGTGTTCGGGTCCGCCATCGGTTCACGTATGGTCGAGATTGATGGTGTTAGTTATGGCGCGTTTATTATTCCTGGGCTGATCATGTTGTCTCTGATGACGCAGAGTATTTCCAACGCGTCTTTTGGTATATACATGCCCACCTTTTCCGGCACCATTTATGAAGTGTTATCTGCTCCTGTGTCCTATGTGGAGATTGTGATCGGCTATGTGGGGGCTGCGGCTACCAAGTCGACGATTCTGGGGTTGCTTATTCTTCTTACCGCTCGATTATTTGTGGATTATGACGTGCAACATCCACTTTTAATGATCAGTTTTCTGTTGCTTACGGCAGTGACGTTCAGCTTGTTTGGCTTTGTTATCGGGGTGTGGGCAGATACGTTTGAGAAGTTGCAGATCATTCCTTTGATGATTATTACACCGCTGACCTTCCTGGGGGGCAGTTTCTATTCCATCGATATGTTGCCGCCGGTCTGGCAGACGGTGACTTTGTTCAATCCGGTTGTCTATTTGATTAGTGGATTCCGTTACAGCTTTTTCGGCGTCGCCGATGTACACATTGGTGTTAGCTTGGGTATGACGTTGTTTTTCCTGACCCTGTGCATGGGGCTGGTGTGGTGGATTTTCAAAACCGGTTATAAATTGAAGAGCTAAGTGAGTGAGTAAGCGCGGTTGCTAGTGGGGGTGCTCGCGCTACCGATTGGCTAGCGGCGCCGTTTGGCGCCAGCCCCGACATTTCTGCGGATTACTACCATGATCGTTCGAGAGCGTCCTAACGCTATTGCCCTATTGCTTGCCCTGCGAGGCTCGGTAGTGCCGGAAATTTTGCCGCATATTGCCTTTGTTGCGTTGTTTTCCGTGGCGGTTGCAGCGCTTAGCCACTATCAGCTGATTGGTTTGCAAAGTCTGACTATCATGCCGGTGACCCTGCTTGGAATCGTTTTGTCGATTCTGCTTGGTTTTCGCAACAATGCCTCTTATGACCGGTGGTGGGAAGCCAGGAAGCAGTGGGGGCAGATGGTTAATGAAATACGCAGCCTGGCTCGGGTTAGCGGTGCGCTGCTAGGGGAAGATGAATCGCCACCAGTTTGCTAGACACC
>NZ_KI965878.1:0-137706 GCF_000524665.1 Alcanivorax sp. 97CO-5 | reverse complement strand
TCAGATCAAGTCTGAATTACTACAGCTTAGCTTTGCTTGCTTGAGCTTAGGCGCAACCAACGCGTAGTAAAGCCTGGGCAATTATTATTCTTGCTATTGTGAATCCTGCTGTAAATAGGTCGTTATTATGCATAAGAGTGATTATTGATCTTAGGGGCTGCTCCAGCAGCGGCTGTTAGGCTAATGATGGTGGCAGTGTGCGGGCCAGAGTCCATACCCGTACATCCTTGGCGCCCTGGTCGAGCAGGCATTGTGCTGCTGCCCTAGCGGAACTGCCCGTGGTCATCACATCGTCCACCAGAATCAGACGCAACCCGGTGACTGAGTGCTGACAGCGGAAAGCCTGTCGTAAATTGCGTTGTCGTTGGTGGCGGGTCAGCCCTTGCTGGCTGGGTGTATGGCGTTGGCGCACTAGTGCGGGCAGCACCGGGCGTTGCCAGCAGTCGCCCATCAGATTGGCGAGTCGTGCTCCCTGATCGAAGCCTCGGCGCCAGCGTCGTCGCCAGTGAACAGGGAGCGGACACAGGGCATCGGTATCCGGCCATGGCAGTGGCGTTTCCGCCAGCAGCGGCAGGATGGCCCGTTCCACGGTCAGGTCCCCCTTATGTTTGTAACGGGTGATCAGCGCATCCAGCGGAAAGCCGTATTGCAGTGGAGATTGGCTGGCGGAAAAGGCGGGTGGTTGGCGAATGCAGCGGCCACACAGAGGGGGGAGGGAGTCTGGAGAAGGGAGGGGTGTATCGCCATGAGGGAGCCCGCAACGACAGACCGGCCCGGTGACCCGTGCGAGCAGGCGAAGGCAGTCGGTACACAATGCCCCGCTTTCAGATTTGCCGCATAGCGGGCAGGGCGATGGGTTGATGTGATTAAAAAATGTACTGCAGTAAACTTTTGTTGCGGCTTTCAGGTTGACAGGCATTACAGGGCTCCTTAGCCTGCTGAGGTTAATCGAGGAGAATGAAGCATGCCGGCTATCGCCAGTTCCCCCCAATCGCGATCCACGGATATGGCTGTACGCCATGACTGGAAACGTAGTGAGATCGACGCTCTGTTTGCTCTGCCATTCAACGACTTGTTGTTCCAGGCAGCCGCTTTGCACCGGGCCCATTTCGATCCTAATGCCGTGCAGGTGAGCACCCTGTTGTCGATTAAGACCGGTGCTTGCCCGGAAGACTGCAAATACTGCTCCCAGTCTGGGCACTACAACACCGAGCTGGAAAAAGAAAAATTGTTGGAAGTTTCCAGAGTAGTGGAAGAGGCCCGTGCCGCTCGGCAAAACGGGGCGTCCCGTTTCTGCATGGGCGCCGCTTGGCGTAGCCCCCGTGACAAGGATATGCCCTACGTGCTGGATATGATCCGTCAGGTTAAAGACCTGGGCATGGAAACCTGCATGACCCTGGGTATGCTCAATGAAGGGCAGGCGGGAGCTCTCGCAGAGGCGGGCCTGGATTACTACAACCACAATCTGGATACCTCCCCGGAATACTACGGGCAGGTGATCACCACCCGGACTTATAACGATCGCCTTTCGACCTTAGCCAATGTGCGTGATGCGGGCATGAAAGTGTGTTGCGGTGGCATCGTAGGCATGGGCGAAGAGCGCAATGACCGGGTGGGTTTGTTGCAGCAGCTGGCGAATCTGCCGCACCATCCGGAATCGGTGCCGATCAATATGTTGGTTAAAATTGAAGGTACGCCGCTGGCGGATGTGGATGATCTGGACCCGTTTGAATTCGTGCGCACTGTAGCCGTGGCGCGAATTTTGATGCCGCAATCCTATGTGCGGTTGTCCGCCGGCCGTCAGGAAATGAACGATGAAGCCCAGGCCCTGTGCTTTATGGCCGGTGCCAATTCCATTTTTTATGGCGAACGCTTGCTGACTACCGATAACCCGGAAGCCAACCACGATCAGCGCTTGTTCAAGCGCTTGGGTATCCATCCATTGGACCCCCGTCACGAGGCGTCGGACGAGGCCCATGAAGAAGCCATCCAGGCTCAGGTTTCTGAGCAACAAGCCGAGGAGGCTGGGCTCTTCTACAATGCCATGGACAGCAAACGCACGGCCAAGCACGTGCTCGACAAGGACACCGGGCGCCCCACCGCTACCGAACACTGAGGTCTGCCCGTGGGCTTTGATCTGGCCACCGATCTGGCGGCACGCCGCCGCCAGCACCGTTACCGGCAAGCGCGTATCATGGATGGCCCCAGTGGCCGCCATGCGTTGCTGGGTGGGCGCCAGTATCTGAATTTCTGCAGCAATGATTATCTTGGTTTGGCCAATGACCCGGCTGTGGTGGCGGCCTTTCAACAAGGCGCTGCGGATTGGGGGGTGGGCAGTGGCGCCTCGCATTTAGTGTGTGGTCATCAACGTCCCCACCAACAGCTGGAGGAAGCGCTGGCGGCCCATACCGGTCGTCAGCGTGCCTTGTTGTTCTCCACCGGTTACATGGCCAACCTGGGCGTTATGACCGCCTTGCTGAGCAAGGGGGATGCGGTGTTCCAAGACCGTCTTAATCATGCCTCGCTGCTGGATGGCGGTTTACTCAGTGGTGCCCGTTTTCGACGGTTTCCCCATAATGATGGGCAGGCGCTGGCTAGCCAATTGGCCCGCAGTGAGGCGCGCCGGAAATTGGTGGTGGTCGACGGGGTGTTCAGTATGGATGGCGACGAGGCGCCACTGGTGGACTATGCCGAGGCCTGCGAAGGCCATGATGCCTGGTTGATGGTGGATGATGCCCACGGCATCGGCGTGCTGGACGCTCAGGGCCGTGGCAGTGTCTTCACTCAGGGCGTCAACGAACGGGTGCCGGTGCTGATGGGAACCCTAGGTAAAGGATTGGGTACGGCGGGTGCCTTTGTGGCCGGTAGCGATGAATTAATCGAAACATTGATCCAGTTCGCCCGCACTTTTATCTATACCACGGCCATGCCTGCCGCCGTGGCCAGCGCCACCCTGGTTAGCCTGAGAAAATCCCGAGAGGAGAATTGGCGTCGGGATACGTTAGCAGAGTTGATCGCCCGTTTCCGCCAGGGTGCCCGTGCGTTGGGCTACACCCTGATGCCATCGCAAACGCCTATCCAGCCTTTGCTGATTGGCAGTGATGTGGATGCCACGGCGCTCAGTGAGGCACTTCGCGAAAAAGGGTTTCTCATTACCGCGATCCGCCCGCCCACGGTGCCGGAAGGCGAAGCGCGCTTGCGAGTGACGTTATCTGCGGCCCATGAGGTTGAGGATGTGGATGCGTTGCTGGCGGCGCTGGCGCAATGCCAACCCCAAGACGTTTAAATTACAGACTTTTTACCACCGAGATCGTCGTTTCTTCTGTGGCAAAAAAAGGAAGATGAATGCCCAGGTTGATCCCTTTTCATAACACTTATCGGGCCACCGGTGTTGATGATGCCCAAGCCCAGGACATTGTTCTGATTCATGGCTGGGGCCTACATGCCATTGTCTTTGATGATATTGTGCCGGCCTTGCTAGCGCACTTTCGCGTCACCGTGGTGGATTTACCCGGCATGGGACAGAGCCCCTTGCCTAATGATGATTACAGCCTGGATTTTCTGGCCGAACAGGTGCTGGCGATTATGCCGCAGAAGGCCCATTTGCTGGGCTGGTCGTTGGGTGGGTTGGTGGCATTGGCCCTGGCTGAGAAGGCGCCGGAGCGGGTGCAATCGGTGGTGACGGTGGCCACTTCCCCGCGATTTACCGCCGCAGACGATTGGGCTCCCGCCATGAAGCCGGAGATTCTGGCCAAGTTCGCCGAGATGTTTAATGAAGACAATGAAGGCACGCTGGTCCGTTTTCTGGCGCTCAATTGCAAGGGCAGTGCGGCCATGCGTGAGGATACTGCGCGTCTCAAACAGATTTTGTATTTCTGTGGTTTGCCAGCGCCGAGAGCCCTGCGCGGCGGGTTGAACATCCTGCGCGACAGCGACTTGCGTGAGTCATTAACTGCGTTGTCCATGCCGGTGCTGATGGTGTTCGGTGAACATGATCATATCGTGCCGGCGGCAGTCATGGCCGCGGTGGAGCCGTTGATTGGTAATGGCCGCACGGCCTTGATTGAGCAGGTGGCCCATGTACCCTTCCTGTCGACCCCGGACACCTTTACCCAGGCCGTGTATGACTTTTATCGCGACTATCAGTTGGTCCGCTGAGGCGCCCGTGGATACTCCCGTGGAGCGCTCAGGAAAGGCGGTAGTGAGCCAGCACTTTGGTCGAGCTGCGCGTAGTTATGATGAACACGCCGTGCTGCAGTTGGCGGTGGGGCGATCATTGGTGCAGCGCCTGCCAGAAGCGTTACCGATAAATCATGCGCTGGATTTGGGGTGTGCCACGGCGCCTTTTGCTCGCGCTCAGCAACAGGCGTTGCCGGATGTGCAGTGGCAGGCGGTTGATTTGTCTTCGGCCATGCTGGCCGAAGCGGCAGAGCGCGGACGGCTGGATGAGACCTACCAACCCCTGTGTGCTGACGCCGAAAACCTGCCCCTGTCGACAAACTCTCAGGGTCTGGTGTTCAGTTGTTTTGCCCTGCAATGGTGTGATCCGCAAGTGGTTATGGCAGAGATCAACCGGGTGTTGGCTCCGGGCGGACGTTTGCTGCTGGCGGTGCCGTTGGCAGGGTCTCTGGCCGAGTTGCAATCGAGCTGGCAGCGAGTGAATCACCGCCCCCATGTCAATGCGTTGCCGTCGTTGGCGGATTGGCGCAGTGCGGCTTTTCAGGCGGGTTTTGCGGATGCGCAGCTTCAGCAGCAGGTGATGATGGAATACTATGATTCGGTGAAAGCCATCGCCCGTCGCTTGAAAGCCACCGGCGCGGATCATGTAAGCGGTGCCTCAGGCCTTACCGGTAAAAATGCCTGGCAGGCCATGGTGAAAGAATATGAGGCCCGGCGAACGCAGCAAGGCTTGCCGCTGACCTGGAACGTGCTGTTCCTGGAAGCGGAAAAGAGTTGAGCGAATAAGCCCCAGGTTTCAACGCGCGCCAGCCTCCGTTGTTTTTTCCAATTTTCTCCGCGCCAGAATCGTGACACGCGGGCCGCAAGTATTGGTGCCGTGCGACATCTTTCCCACGTTGCACCTTTACGCTTGTTGCTTGTCAGCAAACAAACCGCTCCGTCTTCCAGAGGTTAACCATGGAAAACCAGAAGCCCCCACTGCCCGCTCTCAAGGGTGTTTTTTTCGTCACCGGCACAGATACCGAAGTCGGTAAGACCTGGGTGAGCTGCCGCTTGCTGGAGCGAGCGCGGGAAGCCGGTTTAAGTTGTTACGGACTCAAGCCGGTGGCGGCCGGGTGTGAGGAAACGTCGGACGGTTGGCGTAATGAAGATGCCTTGCAGCTGATGGCGGCCAGCTCGGTGACGCTGCCTTACGAGATAGTAAATCCTGTGGCCTTTAAGGCGCCGGTCGCACCGCATATCGCAGCCCAGCAAGAGGGCAAAGATATCAGTCTTTCCCGGCTGGTGGGTTATGTGCGGGGCGCCTTGAGCGCCTACCCGGCGGACTTGATTTTGATTGAGGGTGCGGGCGGGTGGCGAGTGCCGCTGAACAGTCGAGAAATGTTGTCCGGGTTGGCCAAAGAGCTGGATGTGCCAGTGATTCAGGTTGTTGGCATGAAGCTGGGTTGTATCAATCATGCCTTGCTGACCGCCGATGCGATCGAAAAGGATGGTTTACGCTACGCCGGCACCATGGCGAACTGCTTTGGAGAAATGGCGGTGCAGGAAGAAAACCTGCTTACTCTACGCCAGCATTTACCCGGTGCCTTCGCGCTGGTTTGATCGGCAAAATCAGCGCATTTCCATTGCTCTTTCGCGCCATTGTCACCTTTAACGGGGGGTACAGGGGGGCACAACAGTGCAACGACCCAAGGCCCATCATTGGCCGATTGTGATGGCAGTAATCGCGCCTTACCTACTTATCCGCTGAGCCTGGGGGCGAGGAATGACACCTAGCTCCGACAGGGTATCCATTACCTGATCCACTGTAATGCGCTGCAGGCAGGGGTAGCTATCTCGAACGCAATTGCTGCGCTGACATTTAGCGGCGCAAGGCTGCCAGCGTAATACTCGAGCCTGGTCAGATAATGGGTGCCAAATGTGTTCATCCGTGGGGCCGAATAGGGCGACTACAGGAATGCCGCAGGCGGCAGCCAGGTGCATTGGACCGCTGTCATTGCCCACATAGCCCTGGCTGTGCTGAAGCAGCGAAATCAACTCCGACAGAGTGAGTTGATCGCACAGATCCAGCACCGGTTCGCAGAGAAAGGATTGTACCCTGGCGATTTGCATGCGGTCTTTGTGCCCTGCACCGATCAGGACCGGTGTAAGACCGGCGCGGCGTGCGCGCTGGCAGAGTGAAGCGAACTGCTCCGGGTGCCACATTTTGTAGGTTTTTGTGGCGCCGACATGGACCACTAAACATGTGTTTTCTGCCTGGCCGGATAGCAGGTTGCGCACAGCCGCGTCACTGCCGGGACAGTCCGCAAGCGGTAGGTAGCGGGCTGACGGCGCAGCAGGTTGGCTCAAGCTGGCGTAGCTGTGCCAACGGTGTCCTTGCCAATCCGGCTCCAGCGACAAGCTATAAAACCAGCGGCCATGACGGCGCGGTGGGCCGATCCGCGTTGCTGCCCCACAGAGACGGCTTAAGGTGGCGGATTTTTGTTCACCTTCGATGTCCACACTGATGTCGGCCTTAAAGCGTCGCAAGGCCCGCACAAACGCAAGGTAGCGACGAATCCGTTTCCACAAAGACTGTGAGCGTGAGAGCGCTTGTTCCGGATAAAAAAGCAACCGCTGTTCTCCCGGCAGACTTTGTGCCACCAGCGCCTGATAGCGCTCATCTACCACCAGCAAAGCGTCTGTGTGAGCACAGAGCATGGCACGCAAATGGGGTAACGCAATCAGAAGATTACCTAGATGACTACACGGAAATAAAATCAGCAGGCGAGGCATGAAACAAATACTGTTATCAGCGGAAACGGTGTTTAGGCTAGGCGGCGGGGATGACGGTTAAATGACAGGCGACGAGCTGCGATCGATTGGATAGGGCAAAGTGGAATAGGCCCCGTGTTTACTTTTTCGGCTTGTTGTTTTGCGCTTTCAACAGGATCTCGCGGGCAGGGCGGTCACCGTGTGGTGCCGTTACTAACCCGCGTTGTCCTCGCTACTAGCTGCTCGTCGCTGCTGTTAATCTCGCTCGATCAACCAGTCCGCGATTCGACCCCAGCTTTGTTTTTGGGCGGCGGCGCTGCCGAGGATGCCCATGTGCCCGCCATCAATGGTCAAAAAAGTTTTGTCCTTGCTGCGAATCAGGGGCTTCATGGCTTGGCTGCATTCTGGCGTCACGATGGGATCGTTGGCGCCGGTGATGTTCAGCACATTGGCAGTGACCCGGTCCAGGTGGCCGTCGGTTCCTTCCATGGGGAGCTGGCCATGGGCGACTACGTTGTCTGTCCATAGGTAGTGGACGATGTCCTGAATCACACCGCCAGGATAAGCCACCATGTCATCGAGAAAGGCCCCGTTGGTGGCATGGGAGGCGACGAATTCTCGGTCGTGCAGGTTCTTAATCAGGCTCCAGTAACCTTGCAGGCTACCTATTGGATTGGTGAATTTGAACGCGAGGCTGTTCACCCAGCCCGGTGAGCGCAGCAAGTTGGAGGGGACATTATGGATGCGTAGGCCGGTGCGGCTGCGGATCCACTTTGCCCGGCGGCTTAGTGCTCGGTACTGGCTGCCCAGCGAGCCGTTGCGGTGATAATCCGTGGGAGCCCCCACCAGCACTAGGTTGCTGATATCAGGGTCTTTGCCTAGGGCTGCGTAGCATAGGCTGAAGAGTCCGCCGAAGCTCCAGCCGTGTAGGCTCAGCTTTTGTTCGCCACTGTGTTGGCGAACATGCACCAATAGCTTGGGCAGATAATCGGCAAAGTAGCTGCTTAAATGTAGGTGGTTGTGATGCTTGCCTGGGCGGCCCCAGTCGACCATATACAACTCAAAACCTCGAGCACGTAGGTAACGTACCAAGCTGCGCTGGGGAAACAGGTCATAGATCAGCATGTTTACGGCGAGCGGTGCCACCAATACTAGCGGGGTGCGCTGAGGCGCTTGGCTGACGGGAATGACGGTGCCGTCCGCCAGAGGAATGGCGCTTTCTTTCAGTGGCGGGTAGTAACGCAATTTGACCAGACCGTCGTCAAACAGGGTCTGGTAGGGCGTTTGTTCTGCCTGGCTCAGTTGTTGAGCGTCAAACAGCCGAGCCCGGCCATTGTCTAGGCGTTGCCGCCAGGGGCGAGTTCGTTTGTAAACGGCCTGCTGTAGGGTGTTTGTGAGCATGAATTGCACCGGCAAAAGATCAACGGCCGGTTATTGTAGGGTAGATCCACGGGAGGGCAGTTGCCGTGCGGACCGGGGGAAGCGTCAGGGGGGATACTCGCCCGCCGCAATGAACGCTATTGCGGCGGACAAGGGGGTGGGGCGATCAGTGTTTGTTTTCGTTGGTATAAGCGCCAAGTTTGCCGCGCACTCGTACTTGGCTGCCGGGTTTCAGGTTTGGTGCAAATTTGGCTTTGCCTTCCGGGAACAGCATGACCACGGTGGAGCCCAGCAGGAAACGGCCTAGCTCTTCCCCTTTTTCCAGCGCGATGGGTTTGCTACGCAGGTAGTCGGTGGTGACCACTTGTTTGGGTAGCGGTGTGACCTGACCGCTGAAGACCGTCTCGATGCCGGCCACGATCATGGCGCCGACCAGAATCACCGCCATGGGGCCCTGTTCGGTATCGAAGATACATACCAGTCGTTCGTTACGAGCAAACAGGTTGGGTACGCCGTTGGCGGTGGCTTCGTTCACCGAAAACAGGTCGCCGGGTACATAGCGAGTTTCACGTAGGGTGCCAGTAAAAGGCATATGCACCCGGTGGTAGTCACGGGGAGAGAGATAGACGGTGGCGAACTGGCCGTTGGTAAATTCACTGGCTAGCGCACTGTCGCCGCCGAGCAAGTCATACAACGAGTAGTCGTGACCTTTGGCTTGGAAGACTTGATTGGCGCGAATAGCACCCAGTTGGCTCACGGCACCGTCCGCAGGGCTGGCGATATCGTTGCTCTCGCTTGCCTCTAGGGGGCGGGCATCAGCCTTCAGGGCTCGGGTGAAAAAGGCATTGAAGGTGGGGAATTGGTCCGCGTCTTCAATTTGCGCTTCCGATAGATCAATACCGAACCGTTTCATGAACATGTTGATGAAGGTGGTCTTGATCCACGGTACTTCGCTGCGGGCCAATATCCCCACCAGTCGAGACAAAGCATGTTGGGGAATAAGGTATTGAAGGGTAACGAACAGTTTGTCGCGTAAGCTCAAGAGTGACGTCCTTTAGCATTTTTCAGAAGGCGGAAATTGCCGCTAGGGGGCTCCGCCGTCAACGATGGGTTTAGGCACTTTTTTCTGCAGGGGTGTCCGGGTGGTTGCCCCATTCTGCCCAGGAGCCGGCGTAGCCACGCATGCGTTCAAAGCCTAGCAATTTGCCCACCAGCCAAGAAAAGCTGGATCGATGGTGGGTTTGGCAATGGGTGATCACTTCCTTGTCGCCGCTGATGCCCAGAGCCGCCAGTTCAGCACGGATGTCGTCCAGTGGGCGCAAGCGCAGGTTGTTCTGCTTGTCCATGGGCTCGGTCCATTCGTGGTGGCGAGCTCCGGGAATGTGCCCGGCTTTTTTAGCGAAGGCGCGCACGCCGTCGAATTCGTCCAGGGAGCGGGAATCCCAGATCACCACATCCTCATCCTGATAGTGAGCAAGCAGGTAGTTCAGATCCACTTCGGTGAGCGGATCATGGGCGCCCACCTGGTAATCGCTGGGGCTGGGCTCGTGGGCTTCGCTACTGGTGGCGTGGCCGTCCGCTAGCCAGGCGTGGATGCCGCCGTTCAGGTAGCTGTAGTGCTTGTGGCCGATGGCATCCAGGGTCCACAGTAGGCGCCCAGCCCAACCGCCACCTTCATCGTCATAGGCGATCACATGGGTGTCCGAGGTCAGGCCCAGCTCAGAAAAAAGATCGCTCAGCGCATCATCGGAAGGGATCATCCCCGGTGCCGGCTGGGCGCCGCTCTGCAATCGCTTGAAATCCAGATGAATAGCGCCGGGAACATGGGCCTGAACGTAAACGGGTTGTTTGCTCAAATCGAGAATGAGCAGGTTGCCGTCGTCAAGACGGTTGGCGAGTTCGGTGGGTTCGAGCAGCAGTGGCAGCATAGGCGATCAGTTGGCAGTGAGCAGTTGATGATTATTGACGAAGGCGTGTGCCTTCGTATCGGCAATGCCTTCATTATCCATTATCCGGGGTCTTTCTTATACCGTGGGGGCTGAGTGGGCCGCGATCAACTGTCGGTTGAGTACCGCTCGCGGCCATCCTCGTCCAAGGTGTCAGAAATCTGGTAGAAGTTGGCCAGCCGTTCTTCGTCGATATCCCCGTTCTGCGCCGCGAGGATCAGGGCGCAACCCGGTTCGTTGCGATGTGAGCAATTACGGAATTTACAGTAGCCTGCCAGTTCGGACAGTTCCCGGTAGCCGTGTAGCAAGTCGTCTTCACCAATGTGCCAGAGACCAAATTCTCGAATCCCGGGGGAGTCAATCAGCTGGCCACCGGTGGGCAGGTGGACTAGCCGGGCGGTAACCGTTGTGTGCTGGCCAAGGCCGGAGTTGCTGGAGAGTTCACCCACCTGCAAGTCAGCTTCTGGCAGTACGCCATTAATAAGTGAGGACTTGCCAACCCCGGATTGCCCGACAAAGACGCTGGTCTTGCCAGCCAACGCTTCGTGCAGTGGTGTGAGACCTTCACGTTGGTGGGCGCACACTTCCAAAACCGGGTAGCCGAGGTGGCGATACATGTCAGACAGTTCATCAACAAAGGGGCGTAGGGTGTCGTCGATCAGATCGGCTTTATTGAGCACTAGCGTGGCGGCAATGCCGGACAATTCCGCCGCCACCAGATAACGGTCCAGCAGCGAGCTGGAGGGGGTGGGCAGTGGGGCGAACACCACCAGCATTTGTTCCACGTTGGCGGCCACCGGTTTCAGGTTGCCGTACATGTCCGGGCGCTTGAGCACGGTGTCGCGGGGCTCAATGGCCACCACAACACCCAGACCCTCGCTTTTTGGCGGTTGCCAGATCACTTTGTCACCCACCACCAGCTGCTCCAGGGTGGCGCGGAAATGACAGCGGCGTGTTGTTCTATTTTCGGCGCCAGGGCCGTCAGCACTTTCCACTTCCACTTGTTGGCCGAAGTGGGCGGTGATGACCCCGTGTTGCTCATCGCCTAGATCGTCCGCTACCAGAATCTCCTGCTGGTCGGTACGGCGGTTGGCGCGGTCGCGTTTTTCCGCCTGGATCTTTTCGATGCGCCAGCGCTGGCGACGATTGAGTTTGCGTTTGGCCACGGGTTTTGCGGTCCTGTGTTCGGGTGTGAGATCTGTTATGTGAATAGCGCCATGCTACCATGAAGCATCAACAGACCTTCACCCTGCGTAGCAAAGAGATGCCGAGCCCATGACCGACAAGCGCAATAATCTGATTTGGATCGATCTGGAAATGACCGGCCTGAGCCCGGAAAATGATCGCATCATCGAAATCGCCACCATTGTTACTGATGCCGAGCTAAACGTGTTGGCAGAAGGGCCGGTGTTGGCGGTGCATCAGAGCGATGCGCTACTGGATGGCATGGACGAGTGGAATACCACCCACCATAACAACTCCGGGCTGGTGGCAAGAGTGAAGGCCAGCACGGTGAATGATGCGGCCGCGGAGTCTCAGACTATTGCGTTTCTGGAACAGTATGCGGAAGCGGGTATGTCGCCCATGTGCGGCAATAGTATCTGTCAGGATCGCCGTTTTCTGGCCAACTATATGCCGAAACTGGAAGCCTTCTTCCATTATCGCAACTTGGATGTGTCCACCCTGAAAGAATTGGCGCGTCGCTGGAAGCCGGACATCCTGCCGGGCTTCAGTAAAGAGAACAAACACCTGGCGCTGGATGATATTCGCGAGTCCATCGCCGAACTGGTGTATTACCGCGAGCACTTTATTGACGCTTGATCGGCGTCGCTGCATCGCGACCACAGAGTGAACCCATTGCTTTCCTTTGTGATCTCTGTGGTAAATCCTAGCTTGCTTGGTGCTGCTCCAGCGCCCACCGCACATGCTCGCGCACCGTTTCATCCGGGTAATCCAGTTTGTCCTTCAGCGCCTGTACGATTCCCTCTGTCGTGGGCGCATTGCCCAGCGCCACGGCAATATTGCGAAGCCACTTCAGATACCCTGCGCGGCGGATCGCCGAACCTGCCGTGCGCTCCAGAAATGCCTCTTCGCTCCATGAAAACAGTGCGACCAGATCACTGTCTCCCAGCCCGTGGCGGGGTTGGAAGTCACTTTCTTCCGTATGCTGGGCAAAGCGGTTCCAGGGGCACATGAGTTGGCAATCGTCACACCCGAAAATGCGGTTGCCTATGCCTTTGCGCAGGTCCTCAGGGATGCTGCCTTCATGCTCGATGGTCAGGTAGGAAATGCAGCGCCGAGCATCCAGCTCATAGGGGGCCACAATGGCGTCAGTGGGGCACACAGTGATGCAGGCTTTGCATTTGCCGCAATGGTCTTCCCCCGGGCTGTCTACCGGCAAGGCAATGTCGGTGTAGATTTCTCCTAGAAAGAACCAGCTACCCGCTTCCCGATTCAGCACCAGAGTATGCTTGCCCTGCCAGCCCAGCCCTGCTTTCGCCGCCAGCGGTTTTTCCATTACTGGCGCGCTGTCCACAAAGGCTCTGGCCAGTTCGCTGTCCGCAACGGCTTCGCGAATGCGTCCGGCTAGAATCGCCAGTCGCTTGCGAATCAGCTTGTGGTAATCGCGGCCCAGGGCATAGCGGGACACATAGGCCTTGTCTTTCTGCTGTAGCAATTTCACCGGTTGGGTGCCCGGGGGCAGGTAATCCATGCGCGCAGAAATCACCCTCAGTGTGCCCGGCTCCAGCTCCCCTGGCCGAAAGCGTTTATTGCCGTGGGCTGACATCCAGTTCATTTGCCCCTGGTAGCCCTTCGCCAGCCAGGCTTTGAGCTGTACTTCTTCGGCATGCAAATCCGTATCGGCAATACCGATCTGCTGAAAGCCGAGTTCGCGGCCCCATTGCTGGATTTGCTCTTTCAGTTGATTCAGGTCCATGACGTTTCGGGGCAGCCGGCTCTCGTGCGTATAATGGCGGGAACTGTGTTGCAGCGCTCCGGGAATACCGAGGCGCCCTTAATAACGCGAAGGATAACAGGTGACTGAGCTACCTGCTGCTTTATACACCGCGGCGCAAACCCGCGAATTGGATCGCCTAGCCATTGCTGCCGGCACCCCGGGTGCCGACTTGATGGAGCGAGCAGGGCAAGCGGCGTTCGATGCCCTATGCGAACGCTGGCCGCAAGTGAGCACATTGGCGGTATTGTGTGGCGGCGGCAATAACGGTGGTGATGGTTATGTGGTGGCTCGGCTGGCCGCAGAGGCTGGCCTGCAACCGCAGATATGGTTTACCTCTGCGCCGGATCAGCTCAAGGGCGATGCCCTGACCATGGCTCAGCGCTGCCAAGAGGCGGGCGTTCCCATGCAGGCGCTCACCGCCGACGCCTTGCCGCATGGGGCGGATCTGTTGGTAGATGGCCTGCTGGGTACTGGTCTCAAAGGCCCGCTGCGTGATGATGTGGCGATGTTGTTACGTGCCCTGAATGCCTTGTCGATTCCCGTGATGGCGTTGGACGTTCCTTCTGGGTTGAGTGCCGATAGCGGCATGCCCCTGGGCGCGGTGTTGCAGGCTGAAATGACCTGTACCTTTATAGGTCTCAAGCGTGGCCTACTCACCGGCGAAGGCCCTTTGCATTGCGGTGTGCTGCGTTTTTTTGACCTGCAGGTGAGCCGGAATATTTATGCTCAAGTGCAACCGGACAGTGTGAGTCCGTCTGCTGAACTATTGCAGCAGTGCCTGCCGGCCCGCCGAGTGGATGGCCACAAGGGCGATTATGGCCATGTGTTGGTGATGGGTGGCGATCACGGTTTTGCTGGCGCCCCGGTTATGAGTGCCCAGGCTGCGGCGCGCTGCGGCGCGGGCAAGGTGACGCTGATTACCCGCCCGGCCCATGTGGCGGTGGCGCTGATTCGGCAACCGGAAATTATGGTGCGCGGGGTGGATCAGGCACAAGAGGCCATTGAGTTAATGGACGCGGCCACGGTGATCGCCATTGGGCCGGGGCTGGGCCGCGACGCTTGGGGCCGGGAGTTGCTGGCGGCGGCACTGTCGGCAGGCAAGCCGTTGGTGGTAGATGCGGATGCATTGAACCTGATCGCCGGCCAGCCCGATATTGGCACTGCAGACTGGGTGCTTACCCCGCATCCGGGCGAAGCGGGCCGCCTGTTGGGCGTCACCGCCGCAGAGATTCAGCAAGATCGTTTTGCCGCGCTGGAAAGCCTTTGCGCCCGCTATGGTGGCACCGTGCTGCTTAAGGGGTTGGGGACCTTGGTGCAGGGTGACTCGGCCGCGGGGCTGGGCCGGGCACTGATTCGCGATGGTAATCCGGGTATGGCCTCTGGAGGCATGGGGGATGTGTTGACTGGCGTAATCGCAGCCCTGCGTGCCCAGGGGCTGAGTGGGTTTGATGCGGCTCGGCTAGGGGCTATGGTGCACGCCCGGGCAGCCGATGGTTGTGCAGCAGCGCAGGGTCAGAGGGGCTTGCTAGCCACCGATTTGCTCCCGGCCCTGCGCCAACAATTGAATTATGGATTGCCGCAAGGAGTCGGTCGCCAATGAGTGTGGAGTGCTACGCATTAGCGGATGAGGCGGCAACGCTGGCACTGGGGGCTGAATTGGGCCACCGCTTGGCGGCGGGCGGCTGCGTTTATCTTGAAGGCGATCTCGGGGCGGGGAAAACCACCCTGGTTCGCGGTATCCTCCGTGGCCTGGGGCATAACGGAGCGGTAAAGAGTCCGACGTATACTATTGTGGAACCCTATGAGATTCGGGGCGTCCATATCTATCACTTTGACCTGTATCGTCTGTCGGATCCGGAAGAACTGGAGTTGATCGGCGTACGGGAGTATTTCGATGCTGGCTCGCTGTGTCTGTTGGAGTGGCCGGAACGCGGAGCAGGCGTGGTGCCAGCACCGGATTTGACCATTACACTGGCCGTGAATGGCCACGGACGAAAAGCGACCCTGGAATGGGGTAGCGATTAAACGCCTATGACAATGCGGAAAACTGTAGCGGTAGCTTTTCTTTCTCTGTTGGCTTTGTGCTGGAGCTCACTGGTGTTTGCCCAGACCACGATTGATTCCGTACGCCTGCACCGGGCTCCGGATCACACTCGGATCGTATTCGATCTGCCCGGCCCGGTGGACCACAAGCTCGACAAGCTGGCCAACCCGGATCGTATTGTGTTGGATCTGCAGAACGCCGCTCTGGATTTTGATGTGAAAACGCTGGACTACGCCAGCAGCCCGATTGCCAATATCCGGGTCGGCAAACACACTGATAAAACCCGAGTGGTGCTGGACATGAACGAGTCCGTGCGCACCCGTACTAACCTGCTGAAACCCATTGAGCCCCATGGCTGGCGCTTGGTGGTTGACCTGTTCGATAAAGAGCTCACCACTGCGACCGCTAACGATAGTAAGCCAACGCCGGAAAAGTCGAAAAAGTCGGCTGAGCCCAAAGCCCAGCGATTAATGGTTGTGGCCATTGATGCCGGCCATGGTGGGGAAGACCCCGGTGCCCGCGGGCCCAGTGGGGCCTATGAAAAAACCATTGTGCTGCAGATTGCCAAAAAGCTAGAGGCGATGGTGAATGAGAAAGCCGGCATGCGGGCGGTGATGGTGCGTGATGGCGATTACTATGTGCCGCTGGTGGAGCGCCGCAAAATTGCCCGGGAAAAGCACGGGGCGGATGTGTTCGTTTCTATTCACGCGGATGCTTTCACCGATGCCCGCGCCAATGGCGCTTCGGTATTTGCCCTGTCCAACCGGGGGGCCACCAGTGCTCGGGCCCGCTATCTGGCCAAAATAGCCAACGAGTCGGACCGCGTGGCCGGGGTGTATGAAGAAGAGAAAGACGACAGCTCGCTCTACAGTGTGCTGGCGGATCTGCAGATGAACGGTTCTATGGCCGGCAGTCTTTATCTTGGCCGGCAGGTGCTGTTGGAAATGGGTAAAGTCACCAAGCTGCATGGTAACCGCGACAAGGTGGAGCAGGCAGGTTTTGCGGTGCTTAAAGAGCCGGAAATGGTGTCGATCCTGGTGGAAACCGGGTTTATTTCCAACCCCACTGAAGAGCGTAATTTGCGCTCTTCAGCTCACCAGACCAAGCTGGCTCGTTCAGTGCTCAAAGGGATTGATGCCTATTTTCGTAGCCATCCAGCACCTAATAGCTGGTATGCCGCTCAACGACGGGAGCAGGGCGATGAGTATCGAATTCAGCCCGGTGATACACTGTCGGAAATTGCTCGGCAGTACAGTGTTTCTGAGCAGTCGATTCGTTCGGCTAACGGCATGGATGGCGATCGCATTATGGTCGGCCAGGTACTGAAAATTCCCCGTTCGTGACATTCCGCTTGCACGCAATACGCGCCATGCTGGCACGCTAATTTCCAAACGTGCTGGGTGCGGTGTGGCGGGTCAGATAATTTCCTAAAGGGTGTGTTTTGTCCAAAATTCAGCTGCTTGATTCCCGCCTTGCTAACCAGATTGCCGCCGGTGAAGTGGTTGAGCGCCCCGCGTCTGTGCTCAAAGAGCTGCTGGAGAATGCGCTGGACGCTGGCTCGGAATCCATCAGTGTGGATGTGGAGCAGGGCGGGGTGAAACTGCTGCGGGTACGCGACAACGGCAGTGGCATCGAGCGCGATGATTTACCGCTGGCTCTGTCGCGCCATGCCACCAGCAAAATCCGGGGGCTTGATGATCTGGAAGCCATTGGCACGTTGGGGTTTCGCGGTGAGGCTCTGGCGGCGATCAGTTCTGTCTCCCGGTTGAGTCTGGCCAGTAATGTGGAGGGGGAGCCGGAAGGTTGGCAGGTGACCGTGGAGGGGCGTGATATGGCGCCGTCAGTATCGCCGGCAGGGCATCCCCGTGGCACCACCGTCACCATGCGCGATTTGTTCTTCAATACTCCGGCGCGGCGTCGTTTCCTGCGCACCGAAAAAACGGAATTCAATCATCTCGAAGAGGTGTTCCGGCGCATTGCCCTGAGCGAATTCAATACCGCTTTTCGTCTTACCCATAACCAGAAAGTGATTCACCAGCTGCCTGCTGGGTTGGATGACACTTTGCGGGCAGCGCGGGTGGCCAAGCTGTGTGGCAAGGGCTTCATTGAGCAGGCGGTACCGGTGGATGTGGAGCGTGATGGTTTGCGGCTGCATGGCTGGATGGGGCTGCCCACTTTTTCCCGGTCCCAGGCGGACCTACAGTATTTCTATGTAAATGGTCGGGTCATCCGGGACAAGGTGGTTAGCCATGCGGTGCGTCAGGCTTACTCGGATGTGCTTTATCATGGCCGCCATCCAGCCTATGTGCTGTTTCTGGAACTGGATCCGGCCATGGTGGATGTGAATGTTCACCCCACCAAGCACGAAGTGCGTTTCCGCGAGCAGCGCATGGTGCATGGTTTCTTGTATAGCTCGCTGCACCGTGTCATTGCCGGGGTGCGGCCCGGCCAGGAACTGGCGGGTTCAGTGGCCGATGAAGGCGGGCCAGCTGCAGGGATGGATGCAGCCATGGCGCCGAGCCAGGGTAATATGTCGCTGACTTCGCCGACGGGCTCGGGGGGCTCCCTGTCTCATCCTGCCGGGCAGGCTTATCCTTCCACGGGGGGAGGCGTGTTCGGCTATGGCCAGGGCGCACGTCAGGCGGATGCTTATGGGGCGTTGGTCCGTGGGCATGTAGGTGAGTCGGCGCCGGCGGTAATGCCGCCGGCCAACGAAAATGAAACCGTACCGCCATTAGGGTATGCGGTGGCGCAATTGCACGGCATTTTTATTTTGGCGGAGAACGAGCAAGGGATGGTGGTGGTGGATATGCACGCCGCCCACGAACGGATTACCTACGAACGGCTCAAGCAGAGCTGGGCGGAAGACAAGGTGCGTAGCCAGCCGTTGCTAGTGCCGGTGTCGCTGGCGGTGTCATCCCGGGAGGCGGACTTTGCTGAGCAGCAGCCGGAGGTCTTTTCCAGGCTGGGGTTTGTGGTTCAGCGTGCTGGGCCGGAGACTCTGGTGGTGCGCGAAGTGCCGGCCCTTCTTCGTAATGGCGACAGCGAATCCATGGTGCGAGATGTGCTATCGGACCTGCTGGCCGAAGGCAGCAGCGAACGCATTGCGCAAAAGCTCGATGAGCTGCTGTCTACTATGGCCTGCCACGGCAGTGTGCGTGCCAATCGCCGCCTCACCATTGCAGAAATGAACGCGCTGTTGCGTGATATGGAAGCCACTGAGCGTTCCGGCCAATGCAACCATGGCCGGCCCACCTGGACCCAGATGAGTATTAAGGATCTGGATCGACTGTTCATGCGGGGGCAATGAACCATGACCGCTTGCACGCGACACCCAAGCAGGCAACACGTGGAGGGCACGCGGTCTTTCGCGTGTCAGCGTGATGCCTGAAGCGTCTCTGCCTATTTTATTGCTCATGGGGCCCACCTGCTCCGGTAAAACCGCGTTGGCGATTGAGGCGGCGCAGACGCTACCCATCGACATTATCAATGTGGATTCGGCGTTGGTGTATAAGGGCTTGAATATTGGTGCGGCGCGCCCCACTGAAGAAGAGCTAGCATTGGCGCCACACCGGTTGCTGGGTTTTCGTGATCTTACCGAGCCCTATTCCGCTGCGGATTTTCGCGCCGATGCGCTCAAGCACATTGAACAGATCCACAACAACGGCAAATTGCCGTTGTTGGTGGGTGGCACGGTGCTGTATTTCAAAGCCTTAGTGGAGGGGTTGGCTCCGTTGCCGGAAGCGGATCCGATGGTGCGTGCCGAGATTGCAGCACTGGCCGATGCGCAGGGCTGGCCGGCGGTGCATCAGGCGCTGGCTGAGGTGGACCCGGTCACCGCGGCGCGGCTCAAGCCCACGGATAAGCAGCGGTTACAGAGGGCGCTAGAGGTCTTTCGTCTAACCGGCAGACCGTTGGCTGCGTTTCATGCGGAGCATGATAAAACGCTAACAAAGAGCCGGGATGGATTAAGTCAGTTCAGCGGATTGCCCTATCCTGTGCTCAGCACGGCCCTAGCGCCGCAGGATAGAGCCTGGCTCCATGAACAGATTGCATTAAGGTTTCGCGCAATGCTGAATTCCGGTTTGCAGGAGGAAGTAGAGGCGTTGCGACAGCAGCCCCAATTGAATGCAGATTTACCCGGTATTAGGGCCGTGGGATATCGCCAGATGTGGGAATATCTGGATGGTATGTACGGCTACGATAGCATGGTGGAGCGGGGTATTATTGCCACCCGGCAATTGGCTAAACGGCAGTTTACCTGGTTGAGGAAATGGCCGGAACTACAGTGGTTCGACAGTAATGATCGGTCACAACGAGACGCTCTGTTTGGATTGCTTGCGAAGAACTGTAAATCTGTGTTTAGTTAGCTCTGAAAGCATGCGTTTTAGTTTATAATGCAATGACTGCATAGGTGTGTGGCATTGCTGGGAAGGTGTCGCGGCTATGGATGGGGCGGGATTCGGAACCTTTTATGCTGACTGTTGACAAAATTGGCCCGGTGGCACACTGGGTTGAAGCTGTGCTTGATTAGGCACGGCTTTGCGGCGGCATCGCGCTGATTGCCCGAAGTGTTGGGCGCTACTTTTTACTGTTATTTCAAGGAGATCTACCATGTCAAAGGGGCACTCGCTACAAGACCCTTTCCTGAACGCGCTGCGTAAAGAGCGTATTCCGGTTTCTATTTTCCTGGTAAATGGGATAAAGCTGCAGGGTCAAATTGAATCTTTTGACCAATATGTCGTGCTGTTGAAAAATGCAGTAAGCCAAATGGTATACAAACACGCTATTTCTACCGTGGTTCCGGCCCGCAATCCGCGCGCAACGGGCAACCCGGCTATGGCTGCGGGTGCTACTGCTGCGCCAGCTGCCGATGAAGGGTACGGCAACCAGTAACCTGTTTGTTTTATTCGCTTCATTATACAGGGCTGCCTTCGGGTGGCTCTGTGCGTTGTGCTCTGTCTTCTTTAGCTGACGTATTGAAATGTTACGTCAGCCACTCGTGCTGCGTGGTTTAGTGACCGATTCCAGCCCCTATCCTTTGGGAGGGGCTGGACGCTTGTATAAGCAGTGAGATGGCTAGAATCATGTTGCTCTTTCTCATCCAAGAAGAACACGATGCATTTCCTGCCTTTCCACCACCTTCCTGGTTTAAACTGGGGGTACCTGTCCCCATATCCGCATCCTATGGACTTATTTGATCGTACAGAACAAACACGCACCGAAGCCGGCGAGCGCGCTATTTTGGTTCATCTGGAGCTGCCTGATGCTATGGGGCGTGAAGATCTGGATGAATTCCATCATTTGGTGACCTCCAGCGGTGTCCTGCCTGTTATCCAGCTGACGGGCAAACGAGACCGGCCTGATCCAGCATTATTTATCGGCACTGGAAAAACCGATGAATTGGCGGCCATGGTAAGTGAGCATCAGGCTGATGTGGTGCTGTTTAATCATGCCCTTAGTCCGGGTCAGGAACGTAATCTGGAACGGGTAGTGAAATGCAGAGTGCTGGACCGCACCGGTTTGATTCTGGATATCTTTGCTCAGCGGGCTCGAACCCATGAAGGGCGCTTGCAGGTGGAGTTGGCGCAACTTCGCCACTTGTCATCTCGGTTGGTGAGAGGCTGGACCCACCTGGAGCGTCAAAAAGGCGGTATTGGCCTGCGCGGCCCTGGTGAGACACAACTGGAAACGGATCGCCGTTTATTGCGTGATCGTATTCGCGGAATCGAATCGCGATTGGAAAAAGTGCGTAAGCAGCGCGCTCAAGGGCGTCGCGCCCGGCAACGGTCGGAAACTCCGCTAATTTCTCTGGTAGGTTATACCAATGCGGGCAAGTCGACCCTGTTCAATGCCATTACTACGGGTGATGTGTATGTGGCAGACCAATTGTTTGCTACCTTGGACCCGACGTTGCGCAAAGTAAAAGTGCCGGGTGTAGGGCCGGCCATTTTGGCAGATACCGTGGGTTTTATCCGGCATTTGCCGCACCGGTTGGTGCAGGCATTTCGAGCCACGCTTGAAGAAACCGTGAACGCTAACCTGTTGCTGCACGTGACTGACTGTAGTGCGGAAGAGCGGGACAGTAATGTGGTTGCTGTGAATGAGGTGCTGGAAGAAATTGGTGGCGATAAGCTACCGGTGCTGCATGTTTATAACAAGGTCGATAATCTGGACCAGCCTCCCCGACTGGAGCGTGATGAACACGGCCAGCCTTGGCGAGTGTGGGTTTCTGCGCAAACTGGCGATGGGTTCGATCTGCTGTTTGACGCGATCGCAGAGCGGTTGGCTGCTGGTTGGGTGGATTGCTGGGTGCGGCTGCCCGCTTCAGCGGGGCGTCTGCGCGCGCGTTTGCACGAAGCCGGCGAAGTGCTTGAAGAGCAAACCGGCAACAATGGCGATATGTTGCTGCGTGTTAATGTGAATCGGGTGCATTTTGAACGCCTGCTTCGCGAACAAGGTTTAAAAGAGGAAGAGCTGGTAATTCCGGCACCTGCGGTTGCAGCTGAGGGCGCCCCTTCCTACAATTCGGAACACTCGACAAACGCGAGTCATCATTAGGCTGGAGCCCTTTGGCTTTGGCGGACTGGAGATCTACATGGCGTGGAATGAACCCGGCGGCAATAAGCCGAAGGACCCTTGGGGTGGTGGTGGCGACCAGGGGCCGCCGGACCTAGATGAAGCCCTGAAGAACCTGAAAGACAAGATTAATAATGTTTTCGGCAATAAAGGTAACAAGGCCGGCGGCGGTGGTAGCCGCAGTGGCGGAGGGTCGCCTTGGCCGATGCTGGTTATCGCGTTGGTTATTGTCGCCATTGGTTATGGCCTGATGGGCTTTTTCCAAGTGGACCAGCGTGAACGTGCTGTGGTGCTGCAGTTTGGTAAGTTCGATCGTATCGTGGAGCCGGGTTTGAACTGGCGAGCGCCTATCTTTGAGCAGTTCGAGAAGGTGGACGTGGGGCAGAACCGTCGCTACGAAATTACCGAAGAAATGCTCACCAAGGACACCAATATCGTCAGTGTGACCTTGCAGGTTCAGTATCAGGTGCTTGATCCGCGCCCGTTCCTGTTGAAAGTGGCGCAGCCTGAAGAAATTCTGCAGCACGCTACCAGCTCGGCGTTACGCCACGTGGTGGGGTCGTCGTCTATGGATGATGTGCTCAAGGATAATCGTGAGGCGATCCGGGTACAGGTGCGCGAACGCTTGGATGACTATTTAAACCGTTACGACACTGGCTTGGTGCTACGCCAAGTGGTACTGGATAAAACCGAAGCGCCGGATGCTGTGCGTGACGCCTTTGATGATGTGTCTAAGGCCAAGGAAGATGAAGATCGCTTCAAGAAAGAAGCGGAAGCGTACAGCAATGCAGTGATTCCCCAGGCTCGAGGTGAAGCTCAGCGGATAGAAGAAGAGGCGTTGGCTTATAAACAGCAGGTTATTGATGAAGCCAAAGGTGATGCCAGCCGCTTCACCGATTTGCTTACTGAGTACCGCAAGGCTCCGGAAGTGACTCGCGAACGTTTGTACCTGGAAACCATGACTCAGGTCTTCAGCAATACCAGCAAGGTAATGGTCGATGTGAACAAGGGCGACAGCCTAATTTACTTGCCATTGGACAAGCTGATGAAGAATAGCGACGGCAAGACCAAGGCTCAAAACCCCGGGGCTTCAGCGTCCAGCACCACCTCCAGCGCCGGTGCGGATGACGGCGGCAGCGGACGTAGTAGCGGCCGCAGCTTGTACAACAACCGTAACCAGGAGCTGCGCTAATGAATAATCGTGGATGGATGGCGCTACTGGCCTTGGGTGTGCTGGCTCTTTTGGCGATGGACTCTTTTTTCATCGTAAACCAGAAAGAAAAGGTCGTGCTCAAGCAGTTTAGTCGGATCGAGAAGACCGATATCCAGCCTGGTCTTTACTTCAAGTGGCCTATGGTGGAAGAAGTGGTGAAAGTGGATGGGCGTGCGTTGGTCTATGACGTACCTACCCAGTCTTTCCTTACCGCTGAGAAAAAACTGCTGAATGTTGATGCCTTTGTTATTTGGCGCATCAGTAATGTGCAGCGTTACATCGTTAGTGTGGGGGGCGGTTCTTCCAATCCTCAGGTAATGGAGCGCCGTGCTCGTGAACTGCTGGACCCTCGTGTGAACGAAGGCCTGCGCAACGAGTTCGCTTCACGTACCGTCTTTCAGGTGGTGGCCGGCGAAAGTGACGTGGAAAAGGTGGAGGGCGATACGGCTATCCTCCGTGACCCGACCACTGGCGAAACCGTGGAAGTGCCCACCGACCAACTGGATGAGTCGGTGTTGCGTGGAGCGGGAGCCGGTCAGCAAGAGGGTAGTGAGCCTGCTGTAGATAGTGTGGCCAATGATCAACGTGAGGCGTTGATGGATCAGGTTCGTGCTGAAGTAAACAAGTCGACCTTGGAAGATCTGGGTATTGAAGTGGTGGATATCCGTGTTAAACAGGTGGACTGGCCGGAACAGGTTCGCGGGCGAGTATTCGACCGTATGCGCGCTGAGCGTCAGCGAGATGCTGCGGCTCATCGTTCACAGGGTCGTGAAGAAGCGGAAAAAATCCGTGCCTCTGCAGACCGCCAGCGCACTGAAACATTGGCCCAGTCGTACCGTAAGGCTCAGAGCGCTCGCGGTGAAGGGGATGCGCAGGCAGCGGCAATCTATGCCGAAGCCTACAATCAGGATAAAGAATTTTTCCGTTTCTACCGTAGCTTGAGAGCCTATAAGGAAAGTTTCGATCAGCCGGAAGATGTGCTAATCCTGGAGCCGGATAGCGACTTTTTCCGCTACATGAAAGGGGCGAAGGGCGCACCTTAACGGCCTTTTGTTCAAATAGCGTCTGGTTTGCCCCTGCGGCACCGGGCCTATCACAGAGCCCCGCCTTGTGCGGGGCTTTTGTTGTTTGTTTTATCGATTTGTGTTGGCAGCCGTTGCTGGCGAGGCTCGTCTATCCTGAGCCTATCTGGCGCTGGAAGACCATGATAGAATGCGGCAACCGAGCCTGAGGGTTCGGTTTTTTTGTGGCTGTCTGGCGGGAACCATGGACGCGTTGTTAAATGGCGGAAGCGTGTTGATCAAAGCACTGTGTTTGGTGTTGGTCATCGAGGGCATTCCGTTGTTTCTTGCGCCTGGCCGAGCCCGTCGCGCGGCCCTTCAGGTGGCGCGTCTGGATAGTCGCCTGCTGCGAATTATAGGGCTGGTACTCATGGTATTGGGTGCGGGCTTGTTATTACTGATGCGGTCGTAAATGATGAATCAGGAAGAACAGTGGCTACTGCCCGACGGGGTAGAAGAGGTCCTCCCGGGTCGCGCCCGGGCTATCGAGCAGCTGCGTCGGCAGACGCTGGATCTGTATCAGCGTTGGGGTTATGAACTTGTTTTCCCGCCGTTGATTGAGTTTATGGAATCCTTGCTGAACGGCGGTGGCCGTGATCTGGAGAGGGAAACCTTCAAGATTACCGACCAGCTCACCGGGCGCCTGATGGGCGTTCGTGCGGATATTACCCCGCAAGTGGCGCGTATGGATGCCCATAGCTTGCGCCGTAACGCACCTTCTCGTCTTTGTTACTGCTCCAGCGCCCTGCGCACCCGGCCGGTGGTCGCCGGTGGCACGCGCCTGCCCTATCAGTTGGGCGTAGAGCTATTTGGTCACGCCGGTTCAGACAGTGATCTCGAGGTGATTTCCTTGCTGCTGGAAACGCTGGCATTGTCAGGCGTCGAGCAACAGGTGGTACTGGATTTGGGCCACGTGGGTTTGTTCCGTGGTCTGCTCGAGGGCTGTGATTTGAGCGAAACTGAGCAGAACCAATTGGAAGATATCTATGTGCGCAAAGCGCGGGTAGAGCTGGATTCTTTTATTGCCAGCCATGATTTGCCTGCGCCTGCGGCCAAGGCCTTGGCCGCCTTGCCTTGGTTAGCAGGTGGCGTGGAGGTGCTCAATGAGGCCCGTGCGTTATTGTCCCACTTCTCTGGCGCCCTAGCGGCATTGGATGAGCTGGCGGTGCTGGCCGATGTGCTCGGCGCTCGAGGGGTGCGGCTGCACCTGGACTTGGGTGAGCTGCGTGGTTATCACTACCACACCGGTTGTGTGTTTGCGGCGTATTTGCCCGGTGAGAGCGAGCCCGTGGCCAAGGGCGGTCGCTACGATCACATTGGTGAAGTATTTGGTCGGGCCCGCCCGGCCACCGGCTTCAGTGCGGATTTGAAGATGCTGGCTGAGCGTGCGCAATCCGCCGCGCTTACCGGTATTCTGGCTGAAGGGTCGCTGCAGGACGCCGCGTTCGCGACTAGGGTTGCGGCTCTTCGTGAGCAGGGCGAGCGTGTGGTGCTGGCCCTTCCCGGTGCAGATAATGATCCGGCTGAACTAGGGTGCCAGCGTCGTCTGGTTGCTCAGGCCGATGGTTGGGTTGTGACCGACCTCTAAAACCGAATTTCTTTTTTCCTGAATAGATGGCAGCAAGCAATCATGGGTAAGAACGTAGTCATTCTCGGCACCCAGTGGGGTGATGAAGGCAAAGGCAAAATCGTCGATCTGCTTACCGATCAGGCCTCATTGGTCGCCCGCTTTCAGGGTGGCCATAACGCCGGCCATACCCTGGTGATCGATGGCAAGAAAACGGTCCTGCACCTGATTCCGTCAGGCATTCTTCGTGAAGATGTGCAGTGCCTGATCGGTAACGGCGTGGTGCTTTCTCTGGAAGCCTTGCTTAAGGAAATTGGTGGCCTGGAAGATCAGGGTGTTCCTGTTCGCGATCGCCTGCGTTTGTCCGCCTCCTGCCCGCTGATCTTGCCTGTGCACGTGGCTCTAGATCAGGCTCGGGAAGCGGCCCGTGGCAACAAGAAAATAGGCACCACGGGCCGGGGCATCGGCCCGGCCTATGAAGACAAGGTGGCTCGTCGGGGCTTGCGCCTGGGTGATGTGTACCAGCGTGAGCTGTTTGCCGCTAAGCTGGGCGAAGTGATGGATTACCACAACTTTGTTCTGCGCAGCTATTACAATGCCGAGCCGGTGGATTTCCAGAAAACCCTGGATGACACCTTGCAGCTGGGCGAAGACGTTCGCAGCATGGTGACTGACGTGACGGCGGTGCTGCACGGCGCCCGTGAGCGCGGCGAAAATATCATGTTCGAAGGAGCCCAGGGCACCCTGCTGGATATCGACCACGGCACCTACCCTTATGTCACCAGCTCCAATACCACCGCTGGCGGTACCGCTACCGGCACCGGGTTTGGTCCTCTGTACCTAGATTATGTGCTGGGTATTACCAAGGCCTACACCACCCGGGTGGGGAGTGGCCCGTTCCCTACTGAGTTGTTCGACGAGAATGGCCGCTACCTGGCCGAGAAGGGGCACGAATTTGGTTCTACCACGGGCCGTGCTCGCCGTTGCGGGTGGTTCGATGCGGTGGCGCTGAAGCGCTCCATCCAGATTAACTCCATTACAGGCCTGTGCCTAACCAAGCTGGATGTGCTGGATGGCCTGGAAGAGATCAACATCTGTGTGGGCTACCAGGATGCGGCCGGCAACTCGCTGGAGTGCGCCTGGGATGCGGATAGCTACGAAGAAGTGAAGCCGGTTTACGAAAGCCTGCCGGGCTGGAGTGAATCCACCCTGGGCGTGAAGTCGGAAGACGATCTGCCGGCCAACGCCAAGGCTTACCTGCAGCGCATCGAGGAAATCACCGGCGCGCCCATCGACATTATTTCCACTGGCCCGGACCGGGTGGAAACCATCATCAAGCGGCACCCGTTTTCGTAACGAGTTTCCGTAAAGGAACGACAAAAAGGGTGGCTTCGGTCGCCTTTTTTATGGCTTTTAACCCTCGTTCAAATTCTTTCTCCTAATAATTGAAGCCTGTTCACAAATCACAAAGTTGTCGATTCCCTGTGATCAAAATGCAACAAAATCCCGGTTAGATGGTGTCTCGTTCATTCATCGAATATCGGGGATTTGTCATGTCCAAACGCATTTTGCGGGTGGCGCTGACCGGCCTTGCAGCAGGGATTGTTACTGCTGCTCATGGCGCCAGCGTGTCCGTGCCCTCTTATCAGACATCCAGCCAGTGGTTTGCTGATGGTCAGTCTCAGGTTACTGAGAAAATGGCTCAGGAACGCAATGACGTAAAAGCTAAAAACGTGGTCCTGTTTGTGGGTGACGGCATGGGGATTTCCACCCTAACGGCTGCGCGAATCCTGCAAGGGCAGCTGGATGGCAATGATGGGGAAGAGAACCTGTTGTCTTTCGAACAGTTCCCCTACAGCGCGCTGGTCAAAACCTATAACACTAACCAGCAGACCCCGGATTCCGCTGGCACCATGACCGCCATGATGAGCGGGATCAAGAATAAAGCCGGCATGATCAATATCAGTAGTGATGGCCTGCGTGGCGATTGCGCCTCTTCCCAGGGCAACGAGCTGCACACCTTTCTGGACCTGATGGAAGCCACTGGTCGGTCAACCGGGGTGGTGAGTACTGCCCGGGTCACTCATGCTACGCCGGCCGCCACTTATGCCCATGTTCCGGAGCGTAACTGGGAATCCGATGACAGCCTTACCGATGAAGCAAAAACCAATGGCTGCAAGGATATTGCGGATCAGTTGGTGTCCTACGATTTAGGCGACGGTATCGATGTGGTGCTGGGGGGAGGGCGGCGCCATTTCCTTCCTGCTGCCGATGGCGGCAAGCGTGCGGACAGCCGTGACCTGACACAGGAATGGCAGGACCGCTATGAGGATTCTGATAGCTCAGCCCTGTATGTAGAAACCGGTAATGAGTTGGCCACGGCAGACCTGGCCAATGTCGACAAGCTAATGGGCCTGTTCACTTCTTCTCACATGAGTTACGACGCAGACCGGCAGGCCAGTGGTGCGGATGAGCCCACCATTGGCAGCATGGCGGTCGCGGCCGTTGATGTGCTGAAAAAAAATGAAGAAGGCTATTTTCTAATGGTGGAAAGCGGCCGTATTGACCACGCTCACCATGCTGGCAATGCCTACAATGCTCTGCACGATGCAGTGGCATTTTCCGACGCGGTTCAGGCTGTGGTCGACAAGGTGGATCTGGATGAAACCCTGATTCTGGTGACGGCAGATCATAGCCATGTCTTTACCATTGCCGGCTACCCGACCAAAGGCAATCCCATTCTGGGCAAAGTCGTCACCAATGATGGCGCGGGCGCTCCGGAAGCGGCTCCCACCGGTGATGCCGACGGCAACGCTTACACCACGCTGGGTTATACCAATGGCCTTGGCTATGCGGATTTGGGCGCGGAAACCGATGCTGATGCGCGTTATGCCAGCGCACCCCTGAGTGGTCGTCAGGATCTGAGCGGTGTGGATACTGAAACGCCGGGTTATCACCAGGAAGCGCTTGTGCCCATGGGTTCTGAAACCCACGCGGGTGAAGACATTTCCCTGCACGCTATCGGTGCTGATTCCTGGCTGGTGCAGGGCAACATGGAGCAGAACGCCTTGTTCCATATCATGACCCGCGCCACAGCGCTGACCCCGGCCGAATAAAAGGAGCATGACAATGAAAATGAAATCTTTGGTTCTGGCAATCTCGGCCTCGACACTGCTCTACGGCTGTGGTGGTAGCGATAGTAACAATGACGGCACTGCTGGTGGTGGTGACACCGGAGGGGAAAATTCGCTGTCCTTCAGTAGTGATCAGCTTTCCAGTGAGTGGTACACCCAAGCTGAAGCGAAGGTGGATGCTGCCGCCCAGCGAGAGGTCGTTAACGCCACGGGTGCGGCGAAAAATGTGATTCTTTTTGTGGGCGACGGCATGGGCATCTCCACCGTCACTGCAGCGCGAATCCTGGCAGGGCAAATGCAGGGGCTTGACGGGGAAGAGTACCAGCTCAGCTTTGAAAAAATGCCCTTCACCGGTTTGGTGAAGACCTACAATACCAACCAGCAGACCCCGGATTCGGCTGGCACCATGACTGCCATGATGAGCGGTGTAAAAACCAAAGCTGGCGTACTCGGTGTCAGTGAAGAAGTGGTGCGGGCTGATTGTGCTTCCAGTCAAGGTAAGGAGCTGGTGACTGCTCTGGAGCTGGCGGAAGATATGGGGAAAAGCACGGGGATCATCTCTACTGCACGTATTACCCACGCTACCCCGGCGGCAACCTATGCGAAAAGCCCGGAACGTAACTGGGAATCGGATGATGGGTTGACGGCAGAAGCAGCCACCAGTGGTTGCAAGGATATCGCCGATCAGTTGGTCTCGTTTGATGTAGGCGATGGTATAGATGTGGTGATGGGGGGCGGTCGCCGTCATTTTATTCCGAACGCCGATGGCGGTAAGCGTACCGATGGCCGCGACCTGACGGCAGAATGGAAAACCGCACACCCTTCCGGGTCCTATGTGGAAACCGGTGCCGAGCTTGGTGCGGTGGATGCAGCCACGGTGGGGCAGGTACTGGGTTTGTTTACCAGTAGCCATATGAGCTACGACGCAGACCGAACTGCGAATGCCAAGGATGAGCCCTCTCTGACAGAGATGACGGAAAAAAGCATTGATGTGCTTTCCCGGAATGAGGACGGATATTTCCTGATGGTGGAGTCCGGCCGTATTGATCACGGTCACCATGCTGGCAGTGCCTATAACGCGTTGACCGATGCGGTGGAGTTTTCCAATGCGGTGCAAGCTGCCATGGACAAGACCAATGCGGAAGACACCTTGATTATCGTGACCGCCGACCACAGCCATGTGTTCACTATTGCGGGCTACCCCACTCGGGGGAATCCAATTCTCGGTAAGGTGGTGACCAATGATGGCAGCGGTGAGCCGGAAAGCGCCCCGACGCTGGCGTCAGATAATATGCCCTATACCACACTGGGTTATACCAATGGTTTGGGTTTTGCCGATCTGGGGAATGAAACCGACGCTGACGCGGTTTATGGCGGTGTCCCGGATGTCGGCCGTAAGGATTTGACGGCGGTGGACACCGAGGCTTCCGGTTATCACCAGGAAGCGCTGGTGCCATTAGGTAGCGAGACCCATGCCGGGGAGGATGTGGGTGTCTGGGCGCGAGGCCCTGGGGCGCATCTGTTGACGGGGACCAATGAGCAAAGCCTGATCTTCCACGTAATGGCCCACGCTGGTGGTTTGTTGCCGGAATAATATCTCCCTGCAATATTTACGGGCGTCCGTCAGGGGGCCCGTTTTTTATGGAGTGCAAAAATGAAAATCGTATGGGTGTTGATGGGATTGGTGCTGGCGAGTGAGGCTTGCGCACAATGTGTTGGCGGTTCCCTTCAAGGAGAAGGGCAGGTGTTGCATGCCCGTTATCAGGTTTTCTCAGAAGGAGGTCGTCACCAGGTGGATTTTTATCGTTCCGGTAACCAAGTGGCCTGGCAGCGTGGGGATGTGATCAGCGTCTGGAAGAAAGAAGCAGAAAGTGCATCGCTGCTGCGCTCTTTTCCCGGCTATGAGCGTTCCATCTGGTATCCGGCAGGCGATCTGCGGGCGTTGGGGAAGGAAACCCGTTGGCAGGGTGTAACCGGCTGGCCGCAGCCTGAAGAGGCTGGCTTTGCCCGAGTGGAAGGCGGTGATGCCGTTGTGTTGGGGTGCCCGGTGCGGGCATATCAGAATGGGGAGCATGGGCAGGTGCTGTGGCTGGAGCAGGCGGGCGTGCCTGCCCGGGTGGCGGATGCGGCCCAGCAATGGCAGCTGGTGTCTCTTCAGCGAGCATCAATGAGTGATACGTTTGATCGGTGGCGCGAATGGCCCAGTACCGATTTCGCTGATGTTGGCGATAATGAAGCCGATTCTTTCCTGCGGAAAATGATTGCACTGGGGTTTGTCGAGCATGGCGCCAGTGGCTTCTATCAGGCAGACGGTAAGCCGATGCAGGGAGGAGCACACCACCACTGAGTATGGTGGCGTTTATTTGCGGCGGGTAATCACAATCAGTGCCACGGTGACGCCGACCACGGCGATGGGGAAAAACAGCAGGTAGCGTTTGCGGCGGGCTTCTTTCTCCCGGTGAGCATCGGCCTGCTGAATGGCCGGGTGGACGGATTCGGTGGCTTGCACCGTATTGTCCGGTTTGGCGTAGGTGGCCACGGGGGCCAGGGCCAGGCCACAGGCCAGCACAAGTGCAGCGATCACGGGGCGAAGGAGTGTCATATTGACCTGCGCTATCAGTGATTGAGAGGGGCTAGGCCGGGGCTGAAACGAAAAAGGGCCCCCGCTTGGGAGCCCTCTTTCTTAATTGGTGCCGAGGAGAGGACTTGAACCTCCACGCCCTTGCGAGCACTAGCACCTGAAGCTAGCGTGTCTACCAATTTCACCACCTCGGCTTTGCTATGCATTGACTAAATTTATTAGCCGTTCATCGCGAAAGCGGGTGCATTCTAGTATATGATGGCCCAATGTCAAATTCCTTTTCAAAAAAACCTTCGATGACCTCAAAGAAACGCTATAGCGATCCCCATGCCGACCGAGAGGCGGAAAAGTACGAGAACCCCGTTCCCAGCCGGGAGCTGATTCTGGATGTGCTCAATGATCAGGGTAAGCCCCTGTCGTTTGAGCTGTTGGCTCAGCTACTGGAAGTGGATGAAGAGGGGGAAGTCGGACTGGATCGTCGTATCAAGGCCATGCTTCGTGACGCTCAGCTGGTTCAGAACCGCAACGGTAAAGTCGGCGTGGTGTCTCGTATGGACCTTATTGCCGGTCGAGTGCAAGGCCATAAAGATGGCTTTGGCTTTTTGATTCCTGACGACAAAACGCAAGGCGACCTGTTTCTAGCGCCCCGGCAGATGGAAAACGTCATGGACGGTGACCGGGTGCTGGTCAGCAACGCGGGCTATAACCGCTTTGGCAAGAAAGAGGCCCGCATCGTTGAGATCACCGAACGGGTGGCCACCGAAGTGATCGGTCGTTATTCCCGGGAAGCGGGAATCAGCTTTATTGAGCCAGAAAATCGCCGCATTACCAAAGAAGTCCTGATCGAAGACAAAAACGGCATCAAGCCGAATCCGGGCGATCATGTCCGTGCCACCATTACCCAATACCCCAGCCGAGACCACCATGTATTGGTTCGACTGGAAGAAATTATTGCTACCCCGGACGAGGCAGGCATGGAGGTAGAAGTGGCGCTACGCCGTTTTGAAATTCCTCATGTTTGGCCGGAAGGGGTGGAGGCCGCCGCTGAGAAATTCGGTGACAAGGTTCCTCATGAGCCCAAGGCCCACAGGGTGGATCTACGTGATCTTCCGCTGGTAACCATTGATGACGAAACCGCCCGAGATTTCGATGATGCAGTCTATGTAGAGCGTCGTCCCCGCGGTGGTTGGCGCTTGATCGTGGCCATCGCCGATGTGAGCCATTATGTGCAGCCAGGCTCCGAGTTGGATCAGGAGGCGGCCAAGCGCGGCAACTCAGTGTATTTCCCCAATCGGGTGATTCCGATGTTGCCGGAGGCGCTGTCCAACGGGTTGTGTTCCCTGAACCCCCATGTGGACCGTCTGTGCCTGTATTGCGATATGAAGATTTCTGCCAACGGCCGCCTCACCCGGTTTATTTTCCGTGAAGGGGTGATGCGCTCGCGGCACCGTCTGACTTACAACAAGGTCGGCGCGATTATTGAAGAGCCTGAGTCCGAGCTGGCGCAGGACACCGTGGCCAGCCTGGACGATGAGTCCCTGGACATGATCTGGTCGTTCCATGAAATGTTCTTGGCCCTGCGCCGTCGTCGCGCAGAGCGCGGAGCCATCGATTTCGACAGCGATGACACCCGCATCATTTACGACGAGAACAAAAAGATTGAAGCCATTGTGCCGGTGCAGCGCAATGTGGCGCATATCATGATTGAGGAGGCCATGCTGGCCGCCAACATCTGTTCCGCTAAATTGCTGGAAAAAGTCGGTGTACCGGCGCTTTACCGTAACCATGAGCCGCCCAAGGAAGAGCGCCTGAGCAAGTTGCAGCAATTTCTGGGTGGGTTGGGCTTGAGTATCGCTTGGTCGGAAGGGGCGGCGCCAAAGCCGTATGTCTTCCAGGACCTGCGCGAAGAAATTCTGGAGCGCCCGGATCGCAACGTGATCCAGACCATGATGTTGCGCACCATGAGCCAGGCCAAGTACGAGGCCGAGAACAAGGGGCACTTTGGGTTAGCGTACAAGGCGTACACCCATTTCACTTCGCCGATTCGCCGTTACCCGGATTTATTGGTGCACCGTGCCATCCGCTTCCTGATTCGCAGCAATGGTGAGCCGAATCACGTGGATAACCCTGGCAATTTGCCGGAAATCCCGCGTCAGAAAATCCTGCCTTATAACCAGGCGGATATGGTGGCCATTGGTGAGCAGTGCTCCATGACTGAGCGGCGTGCGGATGAGGCCACCCGTGATGTGGTGTCCTGGCTCAAATGCCAGTTCATGGAGGCACACCTGGGGCAGGTGTTTGAGGGTACCATCAGTGGTGTGGCCAGTTTTGGGTTGTTCGTGCAGCTTAGTGATCTGCATATTGATGGCTTAGTGCATGTGGCGAACCTGGATAGCGACTACTACCACTTTGACGAAGTGAGTCTTACTCTCACCGGTGAAAGTACTGGTCGCCAGTTCGGGTTGGGCGATGCGGTCACAGTCTGTGTGGCGGCGGTGCACACGGAAGACCGTAAGATTGACTTGCAGTTGGAGTCCTTTACCCCCAGCGGCAAAGGCCGGCCCAAAGCTGCCAGCAAGAAAAAGCCGTCCGGTGGCAGAGGCAAAGGTGGGCGCTCTGGGAATGCCGGCAAGGCAGAGTCGGGCCAGTCCGAACGGGAAAAGTTGGCCAAGGGCGATATCCCCAAGGCTAAGGCCAAGCGCAAGGGCCCGCCCCGCGGTAAAAAGGCCGCGCGCCGCACCAAAAAAAGCTAACGGCATTGCCCGTAGGGGCGTCGATTGGGTCGCGAATAGATTGCCTTGATGGCATTAATGCGCGGCTTAAGCGCTGCTCCTGCGTTTTGATTCCATTTTCACTGCGTATCGCGTGCTTGCGTGGTGCGTTTAGCGTGCAGGCGTCGTTATGAATAAACCCCTAATGTATTCCGGCTTCCATGCGGTGGAGGCGCTGTTGCGCCATCGGCCGGAGGCAGTGCTGGAGCTGTTCGTTCAGGATACCCGGGCCGACCGGGATGATCCGCGTCTGGCTGCTCTGATGCAGGCAGCAAAAGATTTCGGTATCGCTATCCAGCGAGCTCGGCGCGAGGTGCTTGAAAAGCACGCAGGGCCCCAGAATCAGGGCATCGTGGCGCGGGCGCGACCCCGTCGCCCTTTAGATGAGAGCGCGTTGTTGCAGTGGCTGGACGGCAAGCCGGCCAAGCCGTTGCTGCTGGTTCTGGAAAACGTTACCGATCCGCATAATCTCGGCGCCTGCCTGCGCAGTGCGGATGCTGCCGGGGTTCAGGCAGTGATTGTGCCGCGCCGTAATGCGGCAGGCCTGACGCCGGTGGCATGTCGCACTGCGGTTGGGGCGGCGGAGAGCCTGGCGTATTACGAGATTGGTAATTTGGCTAGCCTGCTGGACCAGCTGCGCGATCGAGGGGTTTGGGTGGTTGGCACGGCTTTAGAAGAACGAAGTGAGTCCCTGTTTACCTTCCAGGCCCCGGAATCCCTGGCCGTGGTGATGGGGGCTGAAGGGAGTGGGTTAAAGCGCCTGACCCGTGATAAGTGCGACCAGTTGTTAGAGATACCCATGGCTGGGGAAGTGCAGAGCCTCAATGTGTCTGTTGCTACTGGGGTTATGCTGTTTCAGGTGCGGGCTCAACGCAGCGTGGAATGACGCAGTAAGTTGCTGCCGGCCACGCTCCGGCGGCGCGCCCTTGCGACTCTCAACCCTTTTTTATTGCCGCCGCCTCGCTCGAGTGTGCATGGCCGTGTTCCGTTATTGTTTTCCCCTTTATTTCAGGGGGTTGCGAGCGGCATCGTTTTCTTTATACGTGTGTAGAGTTGAATTTTATCCGCGCATGCGTTCGTGATGACTAGATGGCAATGGATATGCCTTGAGGTTGCCCCCTGCAATGGGATAGAATCGCGCGCTTCCTGCGTCTCCCCCGGGTTTCGGGCCGGGATGCAGGTCTCCTTGCTTCACCGTGCGTTGATTGTGATCACGGCGGGAAGCTGAATTGGCGTCGTGAGGCGTCGCAACCGTAAGGAGCTAACATGCGTCATTACGAAGTTGTGTTTCTGGTTCATCCGGACCAGAGCGAGCAGGTGTCTGCTATGGTCGAGCGCTACAGCGCGATCGTGACCGACGGCAAAGGCACTATCCACCGTGTTGAAGATTGGGGCCGTCGTCAGCTGGCTTACCCGATCAACAAGATCCACAAAGCTCACTATGTGATGCTGAACATCGAATGTGACGGCGAGACCCTGGGCGAGCTGGAAAACACTTTCCGCTTTAACGATGCCGTAATCCGTCACCTCGTAATTCGTCGCGACAACGCTATTACTGAGCCGTCGCCGCTGGCGAAGCATGACGAGAAGGAAGGGGCTGCCAGCTAACTTTGGAAAGCAACCACTGCGAACTCACTGGTGTGATCGTCACCTTGGAAAAGGTGGCCCTGACTCCAGCCGGAGTGCCCCGCCAGAGAATCTGGTTGGAGCATCGCTCTCGGCAACTGGAAGACGGACACCCCCGTGAAGTCCAGGCCCGCATTGCCGTTATTCTGGCAGGTGGGATGACCCAGCAGGCCGCAGGCCTGAAAGAGGGTCAGCGAATCAAGGTAATCGGATGCCTCAGCCGCGCCGGTTACAAGGGAGACGCCCGGGACCGTTTGCAATTGCTTGCCCAAACGCTGCAAAGCCTTAACTAAGGATTCGACAGGAGATTATCCAATGGCCCGTTTTTATCGCCGCCGCAAGTTCTGCCGCTTTACTGCGGAAGGTGTTGAGTACATCGATTACAAAGATCTCGACACCCTGAAAGCCTACATCACCGAGACTGGCAAGATCGTGCCCAGCCGTATCACCGGCACCAAGGCACGCTACCAGCGTCAGCTGGCCTCTGCTATTAAGCAGGCTCGCTTCCTGGCGCTGCTGCCGTACTCTGACAGCCACGACAATTAAGCCGAGGGGACCATCATGCAAGTGATCCTGCTGGAAACGATCAAGAACCTGGGCGATTTGGGCGCAGTTGTAGACGTACGTTCTGGTTACGGCCGTAACTTCCTGATCCCGCAAGGCAAAGCGCTGCCTGCCACCAAAGCCAATTTGGCTGAAGTGGAACAGCGTCGTGCTGAGCTGGAAAAGCACGCTGCACAGCAGCTGGGTGCTGCCCAGGAACGCGCCGAGAAGCTGAACGAAACCACCGTTTCCATCGCCGCTAAAGCTGGTGACGAAGGCAAGCTGTTTGGTTCTGTGGGCACCCGCGACATCGCGGAAGCCATTTCTTCTTCCACTGGTGTGGATGTTGAGAAAGCAGAAGTGAAGCTGCCTCATGGTGCGTTGCGCACCACCGGTGAGTTCGAAATTGACCTGGCGTTGCACGCCGAGGTCACTGTGGCCATCAAGCTGGCTGTGGTTCCTGCCGAGTAATCGACAGAACTGACAACCGGTTTGCCCCTGCGGGGGTGCGGTGACAGAATCAGGGCATTGTCTGAAAGGACAGTGCCCTTTTTAATGGTAGCTACAAGCAGAAAACTGCAACGCGACCAGAATGCCTCTTAAATTTGGATGCCAGCCGTCGCGCCTAGCGTTTGGGCATGGATAAGGCCTTTCAAATGATTATGCCTTCTTTCTTGTTATGGTTTGTAGCTTGTAGCTCAAAACTTGGCTGTAGTTATTGCTATGAATGAACCCATGTCGCTGGACAAACATCTGCCTGAAAACCTGCGTATTCCCCCCAACTCTGTGGAGGCGGAGCAGGCGGTGCTGGGTGGTTTGCTGCTCAATAACAGCGCCTGGGATGATGTGGCCGAGCGCGTTGGCGCGAGGGACTTTTACCGTAAGGAGCATCGCCAGATTTTCGAGGTGATTGCCCAGCTGGTGGAAGAAGAAAACCCCAGTGACCTGGTTACCGTCTCCCAGGCGCTGAATAACCTGGGCCAGTTGGAATCCATCGGCGGCATGACCTACCTGTCTGAGTTGGCCCGCAACACTCCCAGTGCGGCTAACATTACCGCCTATTCGGATATTGTCCGTGAGCGCAGCATCCTGCGGCAGTTGATCAATGTGTCCCACAAGGTGGCAGACAGCGCGTTTAATACAGAGGGCCGCAAGTCACTGGAAATTCTTGATGAAGCGGAATCCTCCATCTTCAAGATTGCTGAGCAGCAGAAAAAAGGCGATGGCCCGCAGAACATCAAATCAGTGCTTAAAAAAGCAGTGGATCGGATTGATGAGCTGTACAAAACGAAGAGCTCACTTACCGGCCTGACGTCTGGTTTTGAAGAGTTGGATAAAATGACCGGGGGCCTGCAGCCGGCGGACATGATCGTGGTTGCGGGCCGGCCTTCCATGGGTAAGACCACCTTTGCCATGAACCTGTGTGAAAACGTGGCGATCAAGAGTAACAAGCCCGTGCTGGTGTTCTCCATGGAAATGCCGGCGGAGTCCATCGTAATGCGGATGTTGTCCTCGCTGGGCCGCATCAATCAGGGGGCAATTCGTTCCGGTAATCTGGAAAAGGATGATTGGCCGCGCATTACTTCTGCCATTCACATGCTCAGTGAGCAACGCTTTTTTATTGATGATACCCCGGCACTGAGCCCGCTGGAGATGCGTGCCCGTGCTCGTCGGGTAGCGCGCGAATGTGGCGGTGAGCTGGGCCTGATCATGGTCGATTACCTGCAGCTGATGCAGGTGCCTGGGGTGGAAAACCGGGTGAACGAAATCTCGGAAATTTCCCGCTCCCTAAAAGGGATCGCTAAGGAGCTGAATTGTCCGGTGCTGGCGCTCTCCCAGTTGAACCGCTCGCTGGAACAACGCCCCAACAAACGCCCTGTGATGTCCGATCTACGTGAATCCGGGGCGATTGAGCAGGATGCGGATTTGATCGTCTTCCTGTACCGGGACGAGGTGTATAACAAGGACAGCAATGAGCGCGGTGTCGCCGAGATTATTATCGGCAAACAGCGTAATGGTCCTATCGGTACCGTACGCCTAGCCTTCCGCGGTGAGTTCACCCGCTTCGATGACCTGGCCCCGGAATATTATGCGCAGTTGGCCGCAGGGGATGAATAAAACGCAGAATGAAGGCGGTTGGATGCTGAATGCGCAGCCCCCTTTTTTAAAGGTTAACCGTCAGCCACTAGGCGCTGGACTGCAATTTTTATGAGAGGCACGCGCGTAGAAATTCGTCTCGCCGCGCTCAGGAACAACGCACTCCGCGCAGCGGAGTTGGCCGGTGATGCTCAAGTGTTTGCTATGGTTAAGGCTAATGGTTACGGCCATGGGCTGTTGCTGGCGGCAGAGACCATGCTCGATAGCGTGTCGGGTTTGGGCGTGGCAGTGCTGGACGAGGCGCGGACGCTGCGTGAGCATGGTATAGCCTTGCCAATATTGGTTGCCGAAGGGTTCTTCGATGCGGAAGAGCTAGAGGCAGCGGCGCGACTCTCGCTTGAGGTGGTGGTGCATTCCTTATGGCAAGTGGAGTTGCTGCTGGCGAACCCGTGCCCGGTACGTATTTGGTTGAAAGTGAATACGGGGATGAATCGTCTGGGTTTGCGCCCGAATGAAGCTTTGAGCGCGGCTGCACGGTTAAGCCAAGCAGGTAACGCTCCGGTCGGCGTGATGAGCCATTTTGCGTGTGCGGATATGGATGAGGATATCCATTCCGAAAAACAGCTACTGCTGGCGAGAAGTGTAGCAGAGCAATTGCAGCTGCCGCTGTCTGCTTCAAACTCTGCTGCTTTACTGCGTTACCCTCGTGCCCATGCCCAGCGAGTGCGGCCGGGGATCATGTTGTATGGCTCATCGCCGTTTAACTGGCAGACTGCTGCGGAACTTGGTCTGCAAGTCAGCCACCGCTTCAGTGCACGCTTGATCGCCATTAATGCTGTTGAGGCTGGTGAAAGCGTGGGTTATGGCGCTACCTGGACTGCCTCAGATCCACGACAAATCGGGGTGGTGGCAGTGGGCTATGGCGATGGCTACCCACGCCACGCGCCCAGCGGGACGCCGGTAGCGGTGAACGGGGTCGTTACGACGCTGGTGGGGCGAGTTTCCATGGATATGATCACCATCGATGTGACCGGCTTGAGTGCCAGCGTGGGGGATGAGGTGGAGTTGTGGGGTGACGTGGTCGATGTGGATGACGTGGCCCGTGCCTGTGGGACAATCAGCTATGAGCTGTTCTGCCAGATCACGCAAAGACCGGAACGCACTATCGTCTGATCCGAAGGTCAGTTTAGGCGTCCCGCTTGAGGCGAGAACATCAAGTGCGAATTCATCACAGAGCGTGCTGAACGCTCAGAGTAAACCATTTTATCCTCAGCGTTTTTACGTACTTTGTGTAGAAAAGATTGGCTCCCTTCAGGCCCGAATTCGCACCTCAAGCGGCGTTATTCGCTGCGCTCACCCCTTTGGGGCCGCACTCCGTGCGTTACTCCGCTGCGCTACGTTCCTGCAGCGGCTTTGTAGATAGCAATACACAAGAAGGATTTGTTTGTGGCCAAGAAAAAGATCGCGTTTGTATGCACGGATTGCGGAGCGGATTTTCCCAAATGGCAGGGTCAGTGTCCGGCCTGTAATGCCTGGAATACCTTGCAAGAGTTTGTCCACGATCCGGCTACCCCATCATCAAAAGGGGCGGGCAGCCGGGGCGGCTTTTCCGGCCAGCTGTCAGAAGTGCAAAATCTCAATGATATTGTGCTCGAAGAAACCCCGCGCATCAGTTCCGGCATGGGCGAGCTGGATCGAGTGCTGGGTGGCGGGTTGGTGCCTGGTTCGGCCATTCTGATTGGTGGGCACCCCGGTGCGGGGAAATCTACCTTGCTACTACAAACGCTGTGTAGGCTCTCTGACTCCCAAAGCTGTTTGTATATCACCGGCGAAGAATCCTTGTCGCAAGTGGCTATGCGTGCTGACCGCCTGAAGCTACCCAAGGAAAAACTGCGACTGGCGGCGGAGACTGACGTGGAGCAGATTCTCGAATTGGCCCGCAAGGAGATGCCGAAGGTGTTGGTGGTGGATTCTATCCAGGTCATGTTTCTGGCGGCGTTGCAGTCGGCGCCGGGCAGTGTGGCTCAGGTTCGTGAATGTGCTGCCGCTCTGACTCGCTTTGCCAAGCAGACGGGAACAGTGCTGCTGCTGGTGGGCCATGTAACCAAGGATGGCACCCTGGCGGGGCCGAAGGTATTGGAGCACATGATTGATTGTTCCCTGATGCTGGAAGGATCTACGGATTCGCGCTTTCGTACCCTGCGTGGCCTCAAGAATCGTTTTGGGGCGGTGAACGAGCTGGGCGTATTTGCCATGACCGGCGAGGGGCTGAAGGAAGTAAAAAATCCTTCCGCCATTTTCCTTAACCGGGCCGAGGAGATCGCTTCCGGTTCTCTGGTAACGGTGGTCTGGGAAGGAACCCGTCCGCTGCTGGTGGAGCTGCAGGCACTGGTGGACGCCTCCCACTTCGGTAACCCTCGGCGTATCTGTGTGGGGTTGGAGGGGAATCGGTTGGCCATGTTGCTGGCGGTACTGCATCGCCATGGTGGCATTCAGGTAGGCGATCAGGATGTGTTCATGAATGTGGTGGGTGGTGTGAAGGTTACCGAAACGGCTGCAGACTTGGCCCAATTGCTGGCTATTGTGTCCAGCTTCCGTGACCGGGCGCTGGAGCGCGAGCTGGTGGTGTTTGGTGAGGTGGGCTTGTCCGGGGAAATTCGGCCGGTTCCTCAAGGGCAGGAACGGCTTTATGAAGCAGTAAAACACGGCTTTAAAAAAGCCATTGTGCCGAAAGCCAACTTGCCTAGAAAGCTGCCAGACGGGGTGGACATTATCGGCGTCAGTAACGTGGCTGAGGCGCTGGAATACTTATAATTGGTTGAGAGTGGAAGAGTTAACCGCTCGCGGATCGAATTTTTATTTTAAAGGGTGGAGCCACGTCGAGAGGCTGAGCGCAGCTCGCGCTGCCGCTCTATGTTCGAGCCGCTGTGCACCGTTAAAAGATAGGCCCGTGCCTCGCAAGGGGCGGGTGAGGATTTCGTGGTAGGCGTCCTCCATGCCGTTTTCCTCTTGGTAGGGTGTGTTTACCGGTCGTTCAATGACCAGTTGTAGGGTAAAAACCGCACCTTGATACTGCCCTCGCCCAGTGCCGTTTTGCGGTTGTCGGGTATGTCTAAAATATTGGCATACCGCTGGAGGTAAAGGGGTAAGCTGCCGGCGCTTTCTGCAAAATCCTCTTGGTACCAGTCAAATATTTTCGAAACTTCCAGGGTGTCTGTTTCGCTATTGTAGCGGTTGCGTTCACGATCACGGAGAAAACGCTGGGTGCTATCGACCAACTGTTGCTCAAGCTGGTCGCCGACAAAGGCTTCCGGGCGCAACGCAGGGCAACCGATGGAGGCGCAATTGACCGCAAAGTGAATGCGGGGGTCTTTGAGGTTTGGGTTGCCGCGGATAAGTGTGTGCTCTACTTCATCAAGGGTTCTTTTTTGCCCGAGCAGGGTAAAAAAGCGCTGGTCCCAAGGGCCGGAGAAAAAGGTGCCAATATCGCGGATAGAATCAGGGCGCCCGGGTTCTCGCAGAATTAACTCAATGGTGTACGCGTTGTAGGCGTTGATCAGGAAGGCGAGTTGCTGGTCGTTGCTAAACTGAGAGAACGCGTCGGCAGACACTGCGGAGAGGCTGTTGAGATATTTCTTAAGAGCCGCTCGTTCCGCTGCTATACCCTCGTAATTTACTGCGCTGGCGACACCGTTTCGTTGCCAGCTGACGTGCTTTTTCAGCAGGGCGTCCCAGCCACTGTGATCAAACGCCAGTAATGGGCTACTAAGCAATAACAACAAGGATATTAGCAAGCGCATAAACATAGTTACTCCTACTGGTTTTTGCCATGCAAGTGCGGTCTGCCAAAGCATGAAAGGTGTTCTTCAGAGACCGCTTATCGTCGCACGTTATGAATCCGTTCTACCCAACGTAACAGTCCTTCAGGCTTGCGTGCTTTTTTCCATTCTCCGGCGGCAAACTTGTTAGCCTCGGCCATGGTCGGGTAAATGTGGATGGTGCCGAGGATCTTGTTCAGGCCTAGCCCGTGTTTCATGGCCAGCACATATTCGCTGATCAATTCACCCGCATGCTGGCAAACGATGGTGACACCCAAGATTTTGTCGCTGCCTTTGGCAGTGAGGACTTTTACATAGCCAAGGTCCGCACTGTCGGCAATAGCTCGGTCCAGATCATCAATCCCGTAACGAGTGATGTCGTATTCGATGCCTTGTTCGTCAGCTTCTTGCTCGTTGACGCCCACGCGCGCCACTTCCGGGTCGGTAAAGGTGCACCAGGGGATCACCCGGTAATCCACCTTGAAACTTTTCAGGAAACCAAACAGGGCATTGACGCTGGCATACCAGGCTTGGTGGGCGGCGGTATGGGTGAACTGGTACGGGCCGGCCACATCGCCACAGGCATAGATGTTGGGGTAGCGGCTTTGTAGGCGATCATTGGTCTGAATGGTGCCATTGGTCTCGGTGGGCAATTGCAGGGCATCCAGGCCTAGGCCATCAGTGTTGGCCTTGCGACCCACGGCCACTAGCACCTGGTCAAAAGGCAGGGCAGTTTCTTTGCCATCGTGTTCAACCAATAATACTTTCTCGCTGTTCTCTTCGCTGAACCGAACGGCTTTGTGATTAGTAAGTACGTGTACGCCGCTTTCCTTTAGTGAGCGGGTGACAATCTCGCTGGCTTCCGCATCTTCACGAATCATCAGTCGGGGTAGCATTTCGATTTGGGTGACTTCGCTGCCCAGGCGGGCAAAGGTCTGGGCTAGCTCACAACCGATCGGGCCGCCACCCAGTACCAGTAGTCGTTTGGGTTGTTCTTCAATCTGCCAAAGGTTGTCGGAGGTGAGGATATCGATGTCTTCGATGCCCGGAATCGGTGGCACAAAGGGGCGGGCGCCGGAGGCAATAATAATGCTGCGGGCGGTGAGGGTTTCCACGTGATCGCCGTTGCGGATTTCCACTTCCCAGGGCGAGAGGAAGCGCGCTTCGCCTTGACGGCAGTCCACCCCTAGTTCGCTATAACGCTCCACGGAATCATGGGGTTCAATTTTCTCGATCACCTGTTGGACCCGCTCCATCATGCTGGAGAAGCGGAAGCGGCTATTGATAGCCTCGAAGCCGTACTTTTCGGCCTGCTTGTCATTGAACGCAACACGGGCGCTTTTGATTAATGCCTTAGAGGGTACGCATCCAGTGTTCAGGCAGTCGCCCCCCATTTTGTGTTTTTCGATCAGGGTCACTTTCGCTTTCACGGTGGCGGCAATGTAGGCGCTTACTAGGCCTGCGGCCCCTGCTCCGATAACGATCAGGTTGCGGTCGAATTGTTTCGGTTTATTCCAGCCTTTATAGACTTTGCGTGCTTGCACGCGAGCCATGATGCCCTTGGCGATCCAGGGGAATATGCCGAGCAACACAAAGGCGCCGATGAGTTCTACAGACAGCAGTCCTTTAAGACTGTCAATTTGGCCGAGCTGGGTTCCGGCGTTTACATAGACGGCCGTGCCCGCCAGCATGCCGACTTGGCTGACCCAGTAGAAGGTGCGTGCTTTGATGGGCGTTAACCCCATTAACAAGTTAATGATAAAAAACGGCACCACCGGCACCAAACGCAGAGTGAAAAGATAAAATGCGCCTTCTTTCTTAACCCCTTCGTTGAGTTTTTTCAGCCGTTCGCCGAAGCGGCTCTGAACCGCATCATGGAATAAAAAGCGCGATGCTAAGAACGCCAAGGTCGCGCCGGCAGAGGAGGCAAATGAAACCATCACCAGAGCGATCCAGAAACCGAACAGCGCCCCGGCTGCCAGGGTCATGATGGCAGCGCCGGGTAGGCTCAATGCGGTGACCAGCACATATAGCCCGAAGAAGCCGCCGAGAATGAGCGCGGGATTATCATGATAGAGAGCATCAAAGGCACTTTGCTGCTGCTTGATATAATCCAGGCTGAAATATTGGCCGAGATCAAAAACAAAGTAGCAGGCAATCAGCGCGGCTAGGGCAGTGAAGAGGAGGCCTTTTTTGATACTCATGTCAGGTCCTGTTAGTGGTGCGTATAAGAGTAAGCATGACGGTTTGATGGTTTTTCTGGCTGGATGTTACAACCATGAAGAGACCTGTGACTTAGCAACAGGCCTCTGCTCCTGCGTTGCTGGTTTGCAAAAAAGGAACATCCAATCCGCAGCCTGCAAAGATGCCGTAATGGGTTTCGAAGTTACCGATAAATTCGAAGTGGTCAGCGAAACGGCTTTTTTCCAGCATGAGCCACGTGTTGCCGCAAACGGGGAAGACTTTTCCCGCTTCAATAGCGTGGTGATCATCCAGGGTGAACGTATCGCGGCTATTTGGGAGTGTGCCTTTATAGATTACCGCCTGGCCATAATCCTCACAGGCTGGCTCCAGAGTGTCGATATTGAACAGCCGATAGGTGGCCGAGTAGAAGCGGATGTTGCCTAGGGCTTTTTCGATTGCGGGGTTTTCAATGGTTAGTGGGCGGGATTCCACCAGCCGAGGATCTGCAAACCCACAGCGCTTGCTCAGGTTGATGAAGTCATTCCAGTACAAGGCTCCCGACAGGCACTCCCCATACAGGATGGGATCTTTGGCCAGGGCAGAAGGAATTCGACGATCGGCATAAACGTCAGAAAAAAAGAACTCGCCACCGGGTTTGAGTAACCGTTTTACGTCGGCGATGACCTTGGCCTTGTTGGTGCTCAGGTTGATCACGCAGTTGGAAATAACAATGTCGAAATAGCCGTCCTGTAAATCCAGTTTGTCGAGCTCTTCGATGTAGCCTTTTAGGAAGCGTACATTACTTTTGCTATGACCAAAGGCCTCGCGGTGATAGTCCAGATGACGGTTGGCGACAGCCAACTGCTCATCGGTCATGTCCACCCCGATCACTTCTCCTTCTTCGCCGACCAGTGCAGAGAGTAGGTAGACATCGCGGCCTGAGCCGGAGCCCAGATCCAAAATTCGCATGCCTTCCAGTTGCTCAGGGGCAACCAGGCCGCAGCCATAGTAGCGGCTAATCACTTCGTCATGGAGTTGCGCCAGCAGGGGTTTCAGGTATTCCGGTGGCGCCTGATCGCAGCAGGCATTGGTTTGCAGGTCGGCACTGGAGTGCAGTTGTTTACCGTAATAATTCTGCACGTCTTCATGCATTGCAGACTCTCCTCAAGATCGTTGTCCGGGTAGGGCTATTAGGATGCAGTAAACGGCCACAGGTTACAGTGCTGGTGAAATGTTTAATGACCCAGTAAGTCAATACCCTTGCGCTTGAAGGGCATCGCTGTTCAGTGTCGCATCAAGGTCAGGCGGATAGCGTGAAGGCGACGGCATGACGCAATATACGGTGAGTTGAGACGGTACGTTGAGGTATCAGGCGTGGCCACTTGCGGCTGATGTAGGCTGCCCCTTCCTGAGAAGGGGGCAATCGTTATCGGCGGCTGTCGATGCTGAGCAGCGTGTCCTGATCACGGAGTAAATACAAGGCGATACAGGCGGCCAGCATCGGCCAGGCGGCAAAAAACAACAGGTGGTTGAATGGATCAAGATATTGTTGCCAAGAGGATAGGGTGGAGCCGGCGTGCATCAGCAAGATAGCACCATAGCTGTAACGGCGCAGGGCGCCAGCGACGAAAGCCAGAATGACGATCAATTGCAGGCAGGCCAATACCGTAAGGATGCTGCCATCGAGCCCTTCTAGGCCATAAAACTTGGCAAACACCTTGCCGGTATGGGCGGGATTGATGAATTTGTCCAGGGTCCACATCAACATGACGATGAAGACGCCGAGCCTTAACAATAACAGTGAGAGCGCAAGTTTTCTTTCCATGATCTGCCTAAAGGGTGGGAAATGAATAACAGGGATGCGGTAACGCAGGCATTGTTACACGCGACGTCTTGCCTGAGGCATTTCAACCGTGAGCTAAGGATCTCTCGAGGTGTCGAGCTTTTCCAAGATGTCCCGGGTCTGGGCATCATCCAACCTATCCGTTTCGCGAGGGAGAGTGTTCACCAGCACGCGTAGCTGGCGCACATAGCGGCGACAGTGGTGGCACATCAGCAGGTGCATACGCAACGCGATGCGCTCACGCATGGTCAGGGAGGTGCCGTCTACGAGGGCATCCGCTTTTGCGACGACGTCTTTGCATTTCAACATTCGCCTGTCTCCTGAAAGTGGTCCACCAATTCAAACAATCGTGCTCGGGCACGGTGTAACAGCACTCGAACGTTCGATGCGCTAACGTCTAGCATGTTACAGATATCGTCGAAATCCATGCCTTGCAGGTCCCGCAGCTCCAATACCAGACGCTGATTGTCTGGCATTTTCCCTAAGGTTTTTTCCATGCAATGGCGCAGCTCGTCTCGGGTTAGCAGGGCATCGGGCCCATTTAGGTCCCAGTGTTGTGGCGGATGGTCCCAGTGTCCGTCGTCGCGAAAACGGTGGTCTAAAGGCGCCCGCTCATCGATGGGATTAAATTGGATTTCCCGCCCGCCCTTGCGCAGCATCATACGTGCTTGGTTGATCACAATGCGGGTAAGCCAGGTGCGCAGCAGGCTGCGCCCTTCGAATTTGGCGATGGCCCGGTATGCGGCTATCCAAGCATCCTGTACGGCCTCTTCTGCATCCGCAGCCGACAACAGGGTGCGTGCGGTGGCCAGCAACATGTTGTGATGGGTTTTAACCACTTGGCCAAAAGCTACTCGGTCTCCCTGGCGCAGACGTTCAATGAATTCCGGGCTTTCCAGGGTTGGGTCCAAGGTGTTAGGCCTCCGGTGTGAGTAGGGAGGCGGGGTCATCTTCGCCGTCGTCGCCTTGATGGAGCATGACAATGCGGCGCAAGTGCTGCACGTCATCGATTGATGGCCGGTCGAACATGATCCCGATGTCCCGGCCCGCTAAACGTTTCACTTTTGCGGGGAGGGTCAGCGTGACATCGGAATCATCCAGGGTAATGCTCAGGGTGACTGAGGACGAGTCGGGTAGCGCCAGCGATGTGCTGCTGTTGAGGCGCGCGCCTATGATTGAAATGTCGTCCAGTGACACCGGGTGGCTATCCTGCTGGAAAGTCAGGGTGGCTTCTGCGTCGAAGTCCACCCGGTTGGCCCGTCGTCTTTCGTTCATGTTGTCACCCCTGTTGCGCCCCGATACCGGCATGCCTTTCCCCGGTATTGTGGCGTGCGAATCAGACTTCGATTCGCTTGTACTTCATCCGCTTGGGTTGCAGGGCTGCATCACCGAACTGCTTGCGCTTGTATTCTTCATACTCGGTGTAAGAGCCCTCGAACCACTCTACCCGGGCATCGCCCTCGAAGGAGAGGATGTGGGTGGCGACTCGATCCAGAAACCAGCGATCGTGGGAAATGACGATGGCGCAGCCAGGGAAGGCCAGCAGAGCTTCTTCCAGTGCCCGCAGGGTTTCCACGTCCAGGTCGTTGGTCGGCTCATCGAGCAGCAATACGTTGGCGCCCTGTTTAAGTAATTTCGCGAGGTGCAGACGGTTACGTTCACCACCGGAGAGGTCGCCGACACGCTTCTGTTGATCGCCACCTTTGAAATTGAACCGGCCCAAGTAGGCGCGGCTGGGCACTTCATAATTACCTATGCGCAGGATGTCATTGCCGTCGGAGACTTCTTCCCAGACGCTCTTGTTGCTATCCAGGTCTTCGCGGCTCTGGTCCACGTAGGCCATCTGTACGGTGTCGCCGGTGATGATTTCACCGCTGTCCGGGGTTTCCTGGCCTGCCAACATGCGGAATAGGGTGGTTTTACCCGCACCGTTGGGGCCGATAATACCAACGATGGCCCCGCGAGGAATTTGGAAGTCCAAGTCTTCGTATAGCAGCTTGTGGTCGAACTGCTTGGCCACGTTTTTGATTTCGAAAACCTGTTCGCCCAAGCGCTCGCCCGGCGGAATATAAAGCTCTTGGGTTTCGTTGCGCTTCTGGAATTCCTGGCTGGCCAGTTCTTCAAAGGCGGAGACACGGGCCTTGTTCTTGGCGCGGCGGCCTTTCGGGTTCTGACGTACCCATTCCAGTTCCTTTTCCACTGTTTTACGGTGGGCCGATTCGCTTTTCGCTTCCTGCTCCAGGCGCTGTTCTTTCTGTTCCAGCCAAGAGGAGTAGTTGCCTTGCCAAGGAATGCCTTCGCCGCGATCCAGTTCCAGAATCCACTCGCAGGAATTATCGAGGAAGTAGCGATCGTGGGTTACCGCCACCACGGTGCCGGGGAATTCGTGCAGGAAACGCTCCAGCCAGGCCACGGATTCCGCATCCAGGTGGTTAGTGGGCTCATCGAGCAACAGCATATCTGGTGCGCTCATCACTAGCCGGCACAACGCCACTCGGCGGCGTTCGCCACCGGACAGGGTTTGCACGCTGGCATCCCAGGGCGGCAGGCGCAGGGCGTCGGCGGCGATCTCCAGCTTGCGCTCCAAGTTATGGGCGTCGCTGGCTTCGATGATGTCTTCCAGCTTGGCCTGCTCGGCGGCCAGTTTGTCGAAATCCGCATCTTCGGCGGCATAGGCTTCGTAGACTTCTTCTAGGCGCTGCTGGGCGTCACGAATATCGGCCACGGCTTCTTCCACGATTTCGCGGACATTTTTTTCCGGGTCCAGCTCAGGCTCCTGGGGCAGGTAGCCGATGTTGGTACCCGGCTGCGGCCGCGCCTCACCCAGGTAATCCTGGTCAACGCCGGCCATGATGCGCAGCAGCGTGGACTTACCGGAGCCGTTCAGGCCCAGCACGCCGATTTTGGCGCCGGGGAAAAACGACAGGGAGATGTTCTTCAGGATGTGCTTCTTGGGCGGGACAACTTTGCCCACCTTGTCCATGGTGAAGATGTACTGGCTCATAAACTCCGACCGCAGTCTGTATCAATGTGCGAGGCTCGATGCAGGTTGGCTGCAGGCCCCGGCAGGGGTTCTTGGATTGGCGCCTAAGCTAACGGAAAGCGGCCGGGAGTGAAAGTGCATGGTCTGGGTTGATGCCAGAAAAGCAGGTGCGTTGAGCTATGAGATGACCGGCCGGTTTCCATGAGCGGACTTCAAGTGCCAAAGCGGCTAGATTTGGGTAGAATACGCGCCCCTGAATCCACCACTGACTCCGTAGGGTAGCCCATGTTCCCGAAATCCATGTCCATCGCCGAGTTTGACCCGGAAATCAAGGCCGCTATTGAGGCCGAAGAAGTCCGCCAGGAAGAGCATATCGAGCTGATCGCCTCTGAAAACTATGCCTCGCCAAGGGTTATGGAAGCCCAGGGCTCCGTACTGACCAACAAGTACGCCGAGGGCTATCCGGGCAAGCGTTATTACGGCGGTTGCGAGAATGTGGACGTGGTTGAGCAGTTGGCTATCGATCGGGCCTGTGAGCTGTTCGGCGCGGATTGGGCCAATGTGCAGCCGCATTCCGGTTCCCAGGCCAATGGCGCGGTTTACATGGCTATGCTCAAGGCGGGCGATACCGTGTTAGGCATGAGCCTGGATGCCGGTGGCCACCTGACCCACGGTGCTAAGCCGAACTTCTCCGGTAAGACCTATAACGCGGTGCAGTATGGTCTGGACAACGAAACTGGGCTGATTGATTACGATCAGGTGGCGTCTCTGGCCCGCGAGCACAAGCCGAAAATGATCGTGGCCGGCTTCTCTGCCTATTCGCAGATTGTCGACTGGCAGCGTTTCCGTGACATCGCCGACGAAGTGGGTGCGATCCTGCTGGTGGACATGGCCCACGTGGCAGGTCTGGTTGCTGCGGGTGTGTACCCGAGCCCGGTAGGCATTGCGGACATCACCACGACCACTACCCACAAGACCCTAGGCGGCCCCCGTGGCGGTCTGATCATGGGTAAGGCCAGCGAAGAGATTCAGAAGAAGATCAACTCTGCTGTGTTTCCCGGTGGCCAGGGTGGCCCGTTGGAGCACGTGATCGCCGCTAAAGCGATTTGCTTCAAAGAAGCCATGCAGGACGACTTCAAGGGCTACCAGCAGCAGGTAGTGAAGAACGCCCAGGCCATGGCCGGTGTGTTCATCGAGCGTGGCTTTGATGTGGTTTCCAATGGCACCGAGAATCACCTGTTCCTGCTTAGCTTGATCAAGCAGGACATTACCGGTAAAGATGCGGACGCCGCCTTGGGCCGCGCCAACATCACCGTGAACAAAAATGCTGTCCCCAACGATCCGCGCTCCCCGTTCGTTACCTCCGGCCTGCGTATCGGTTCCCCCTCCATCACCCGCCGTGGTTTTGATGAAGCGGATGCCAAGGCGTTGGCTGGCTGGATCTGCGACATCCTCGAGAACATGGGTGATGAAGGCGTGATTGAGCAGGTTAAAGGCAAGGTTAAAGAGATTTGTGCTCGCCTGCCGGTGTACGAGCGCTAAAAAAGCCGCAAGCAGCAATGCGGATAGATGTGCTCGTAGTTTGCCGTTTTGAGGGCCGCGACCGAATTTCGGTGGCGGCTTTCTTGTCTCTGAAATCTCGGTGTTGTGACGCTATCATTGGTAAGGTTTGTGTTTGAAGCTTGTTGCTTTCCGCTAGGCCGTTAGGAGACGTCCATGTACTGCCCGTTTTGCTCTGCTCAGGACACCAAGGTGATCGATTCCCGTCTGGTGGCGGATGGGGTGCAGATTCGTCGGCGTCGCGAGTGCTTAAGTTGTACGGAGCGCTTCACCACCTTTGAGACAGCGGAATTAGTGATGCCGCGGTTGGTGAAAACTGACGGGACCCGTCAGCCGTTCGATGAGGCCAAGCTGCGGGCGGGTATGTTACGGGCGCTGGAAAAGCGGCCGGTGAGTATGGAAGATCTGGAAGCAGCGATCAGTCGTATTTGCCATCGTCTACGGGCCACTGGAGAACGGGAGTTGCCCGCTCGGGAGCTGGGTGAGTTTGTGATGGAAGAGCTGCAGCAGCTGGATGATGTGGCTTATGTGCGCTTCGCCTCGGTGTATCGCAGTTTTCAGGATATTTCCGAGTTTTCCGCTGAAGTGGATCGCCTGAAAAAGGCGGGCGGCAAACCCGGTGACAAGCTGGGTGAGCCAAAAGAATCATGAGTTTTTCGGCTGCCGACCACCAGTACATGGCTCGAGCGTTGCAGTTGGCACGTCGTGGGCTGTATACCACGGACCCTAATCCGCGGGTAGGGTGCGTGTTGGTGCGTGATGGCGCGGTGGTTGGTGAGGGTTTTCATGCCCGCGCCGGGACTCCCCACGCCGAGCGTCATGCACTGGCACAAGCCGGTGAGCGGGCGCGGGGCGCTACTGCCTATGTGACCCTGGAGCCCTGCTCTCACACTGGGCGCACCGGCCCCTGTGCTGATGCGCTAATCGATGCCGGCGTCACGCGGGTGGTGGCTGCCATGGAAGATCCGAATCCGCTGGTGGCGGGGCAGGGTTTGCAGCGCTTGGCGGATGCGGGAATCGCCACTGCAGTCGGTTTGCTGGAAGCGGAGGCCCGAGCCCTGAATCCGGGTTTTGTTTCCCGCATGACCCGTCAGCGTCCCTATATCCGTATCAAGATTGCCGCCAGCGTGGACGGGCGCACCGCCATGGCCAATGGCGAATCCCAGTGGATTACCGGCCCAGCCGCCCGCGAAGACGTGCAGCGTCTACGCGCGCGCAGCTCTGCGGTGATAACCGGTGTGGGTACGGTGCTGGCGGATCGACCCTCTTATACAGTGAGGCCTAGACAGTGGCGCTTGGCCGAATACCGCCAGCATGCGGCTGACGACGATTGGGTGCGACAGCCTCTGCGGGTGATTCTAGATCGCACCCTACGCACGCCGCCGGATGTGCCGGTGGTCAGCGCCTTAGGGCATTGTTTGTTGGTGGCAGGGGAACAACACCCAGGACGCCAGAATGCGCTGGAGTCCGCCGGTGCGGAAGTAATGCTCTTGCCCGCCTCCGGTTCCGGGATCGACTTGCAGCAGTTGTTAATCGAATTGAACCGGCGCGAATGTAACGAAGTGCTGGTAGAATGTGGCGCCACACTGGCCGGTGCCTTTGTTCGCGAGGGTTTGTTCGACGAAATTCTTGTGTATATGGCGCCAACTCTGCTGGGTTCGTCCGCCCGGCCGTTATTGGGGTTGCCGCAACTGGCCAGCATGAGTGAGAAAGTGGCGCTGAAATGGCAGGATGTGCGCCAAGTTGGTGATGATCTGCGTCTGACGCTGGTTTCGGCCTGATCAACGACCCTCCTTTTTCCGCCCGAATTCAAGAGGTTTCCATGTTTACCGGCATTATCGAATCCATGGGCAAGGTGGCCGCGATGACCCCAAAAGGGGGCGATGTGACCTTGTTAATCAAGAGCGAAGGGCTAGATTTCGCCGATGTTAAGCTAGGCGACTCCATTGCGGTGAATGGCGTATGCCTTACTGCAACCGCCCTGCCTGGCGGCGCTTTTGAAGCAGATGTGTCTGGCGAAACCTTATCGTTGACGTCATTGGCGCAGATCAGCGTGGGTAGCACGGTGAACTTGGAAAAAGCGCTGACGCCGTCTTCCCGGCTGGGAGGACACTTGGTCAGTGGTCACGTGGATGGTCTGGGCAAAATTGTCGAGATGAAGCAGGATGCTCGCTCGGTGCGCATCGATATTGAGGCACCTGCGGAGTTGGCCAAATACATTGCCCACAAGGGCTCAATAACCGTTGATGGCATCAGCTTGACGGTGAACAGTGTGGCGGGTGCGGTGTTTTCCCTGAACATCATTCCGCACACCCAGGAGGTGACCACCATCGGCCAATGGAAGGTGGGGACGCCAGTGAACCTAGAAGTTGATATTATAGCGCGCTATCTGGAACGCCTGCTCTTGGGAGAGAAGGCCGCCGAGCCCGCTTCTGAAGGTATTTCCATGGCATTCCTAGCGGAAAATGGGTTTCTGAAAGGCAGTTAAAGGTTGAAAGTTAGAACGCAAATCAGGCGTTGAGGATGGTATTACGCGCCTTGGCCACGATTTGGGCTAAGCGCGGGCACGGCACAGGTGAAGTACTGTGCCAATCCGCGTTCCCACGTTTAATTTTTAACTTTCAACTCCAACAGCGAGTGAAGTTATGCAGCTCAATAGTATTGAAGAACTGATCGAAGATATCCGTCAGGGAAAGATGGTTATTCTGATGGACGATGAGGATCGCGAGAACGAAGGTGACCTGGTGATGGCTGCGGAACATGTGACTGCGGAAGCCATTAACTTTATGGCCAAGTATGGTCGTGGCCTGATCTGTATGCCCATGTCCCGCGAGCGGTGTGAGTTGCTGGATTTGCCCTTGATGGTGCAGAGCAATGGCAGCGGTTTTGGCACTAAATTTACCGTCTCCATCGAGGCCCGCGAAGGTGTCACCACCGGTATTTCTGCGGCCGACCGTGCCCGTACCGTGCAAGCCGCCGTCGCCCGTAATGCCCGCGCCGATGACATTGTGCAGCCGGGCCACATTTTTCCGCTGATGGCGGAGCCGGGTGGCGTACTACGCCGGGCCGGGCATACCGAGGCCTCCTGCGATCTGGCTGCACTGGCTGGCTGCGAGCCGTCCGGGGTGATTTGTGAAGTCATGAATGAAGATGGCTCCATGGCCCGCCGCGAAGACTTGGAAGTGTTTGCCGCGGAGCACGATCTGAAAATCGGGACTATTGCGGACCTGATTCAATATCGTGCCCTGAACGAACAGACCATCGAGCAGGTGTCCGATCACGAGCTAGAGACCTGGTACGGGAATTTCCGTTTGGTGGCGTTCCGCGACACCGTGGATGGGTTGACCCATGTGGCGCTGGTGAAGGGCGATATTCACGAGGATGAAGAAGTGGCAGTGCGGGTGCACCAAGTGGATCCGTTGCGTGATTTAATGAGCGCGAAAATGAATGGCCGCACCGGCTGGAACATGCACCGAGTGCTTGAAACTGTTTCCCAGTCTGATGCCGGTGTGGTGATTATTCTGGGTCAGGATTATGCCTCCAACGATATTGTGGAGCGCCTAGATGTCTTTTTCGGTGGTGCTGCAGGCAAGCCAAAGGGCGAATCCCGTGCTTACCGTAATATTGGCACCGGCTCCCAGATTCTGAAGGCGCTGGGAGTGCGCAAAATGCGCTTGCTCAGTTCTCCTATGAAATTCAATGCGTTGAGCGGTTTCGATTTGGAAATCACTGAGTATGTCGACGCGGATAGTTAAGCGAAACGCTTGATGCTTGACGCCCGACGCCTGACGCTGTCCCATTTAAGCGTTGAGTATTGGGCTTCCTGCGTCAGGCAGCTAATCGAAACCACTGGAAGTACTTGGTTAACCAAGTGCGACTAGCGATCAGGACAAAACAGATGCAAAACATTAAAACCCTTGAAGGTACCCTGAGCAACGTCGGTGGCCGTTATGGCATTGTGGTGGCTCGCTTTAATAGCTTTGTGGTGGAAGCCTTGCTGGATGGCGCTGTTGATGCGTTGGTGCGTCATGGGGTGAGCCGCGATGACATTGAAATTATTCGGGTGCCCGGTGCCTGGGAAATGCCAGTGGCAGTGAAGAAAGTGATTGAGAAGCGCAGCTACGATGCCGTGATCGCGTTGGGCGCGGTGATTCGTGGTGGTACCGCTCACTTTGAGTTCGTGGCCGGTGAAGCCGCAAAGGGTATTGCTTCGGTGCAGAACAGCACGGGCACGCCGGTGGCGTTTGGTGTGCTGACGGTAGACACCATTGAGCAAGCCATTGAGCGTTCCGGCACCAAGGCCGGTAATAAAGGGGCAGAAGCCGCCCTGTGCGCACTAGAAATGGTGTCGCTGTTTAACGCCCTATAATGCCAGGGGCGCAGCGCCCCGGCATCGCTTTTCGTTATCCGAGGTCGCATGAACAATCCATCTACACCCAGTGCCCGTCGCAAGGCACGTCGTTTCACTCTTCAGGCCCTGTACCAGTGGCAGTTGGCCGGTGCCGCGGTGAGCGACATTGAAGCCCAGTTTCTGGCCAATCAGGACTTCGCCAAGGTGGATCGTGAATACTTTCATGATTTGCTGCACGGAGTGCTGGGCCAGGTAAAAACGCTGGACGAGCAGCTCACGCCATATCTGGATCGGCGTGTAGAGGAGCTGTCGCAGGTGGAAAAAGCGATTCTGCGGCTGGGCGCTTTTGAATTAAAAGAGCGTCAAGATGTGCCTTACCGAGTGGTGATTAACGAAGGCATTGAGCTGGCTAAAGTTTTTGGCGCAGAGGATTCCTTCAAATACGTGAATGGCGTGCTCGACAAGCTGGCACGCCAATTGCGCTATGCAGAAGCATCAGAACGCCGCCCCCGTGACTGATCTGCTTTGATAATGTCGGCTTGCCGTGCGTTCTGCCGGTAAGCCGCGTTATGCTTCCCGCCATGACTGATCCCGCCGATTCACCGCAACCCACTTCGCAAGTACCAGCCTTCATGGACGAGTTTTCCCTGATTCGACGTTATTTTCATCATCGTCAGGGGGATTCCGTGGTGTTGGGGCCGGGGGACGATGCGGCCATTCTGGCCCCCCCGGTGGGGCAACAGCTGGTCATGACCCAGGATACCAGCCTGGCGGACCGACACTTTCCGTCAGATATGGCCCCAGAAGATGTGGGCTATCGCTGCCTGGCGGTGAATATTTCAGATCTAGCGGCCATGGGAGCGATGCCGCTGTGGTTTTTGCTTTCCCTGACCTTGCCAAGAGTAGATGAAGATTGGTTGGCCGGTTTTTCCAACGGGTTATTCGAGTTAGCGGATCAGGCGGGAATTAGCTTAGTGGGCGGGGATATCACACGTGGTCCGCTAGCGATTTCCATTCAAGCCACCGGGGCGGTGCCGCCGGGCCAGGCGTTGCGTCGAGAGGGGGCCTGCGCTGGGGATCGGATATGTGTTGGAGGCGTGACGGGGGCCGGGCTGCTGGGGCTGGAGCAGTGGCAGGCGGGGCAGCGTTATGGGCCTGCCATTGAGCACTTTCGTCGTCCTCGGCCGCAGTGGGAGCTGGGCATGGCCCTGCGCGGCCAGGCCAGCGCTTGTATCGATATTTCCGATGGGGTGCTGGCGGACTTGAATCATATTCTGCAAGCATCGGGGGCGTTGGGCGCCTGTATCGACGAGGCGTCCCTGCCGGAGGATCCTTGCGTGCTGGCCGGATGCAGCGCCGACAAGCAGCGCGCCCTGCAGCTGCAGGGTGGAGATGACTATCTGTTATTGTTTACCTTGCCGCCGCCGCTGCCGATCCCTGAAGGCTGTTATTGCCTGGGTCGAATTGAGGCGCAGCCCGGTATCCGTTTACGGCAGCATGACGGGACCGTACGTGCCTTGAAGGTGTCCGGGTGGCAGCATTTTTAACAGCGCGCAACACGCACATAGCTACACGCTAAAAAGCATATAATCCAAAGAAACTGCCAAGACCGAGCCCGCGAGGAATAAAATGGAATTGAAGCGCCCCAAAATGAGTAATCCGGTGCACTTTTTGGCCTTTGGCTTTGGCTCCGGGCTGGCGCCGATTGCGCCTGGCACTTTTGGCACGGTGGCGGCGATGCCCATTTGGTGGCTGTGTGCCCAGCTACCACTGTGGGGGTATTTGGCGGTAACCGCCGCAGTGATTGCAGTGGGGCCTTACCTGTGCGGTAAGACCTCGGATGATATGCATGTGCATGATCACCCAGGCATTGTATGGGATGAGATTGCCGGCCTGTTAATTACCATGATAGCGGTGCCGATCACGCTTTGGGGAGCGCTGGCCGGGTTTGTCGCGTTCCGAGTCTTCGACATTATCAAGCCTTGGCCTATTGGCTGGTTGGATCGACGGGTGGCGGGAGGTCTGGGCATCATGGTGGATGACCTGCTGGCCGGGGTGTATGCCGCCGTGGTAGTACAGCTGTTGATTTGGCAATTGCCCACCCTGTTTACCTGATATCGTTTTGTCACTACCGTTGGCACTAAAAGGATAGCGCTGCTGATGGTTAGCTTTTAGCCTGAAGGAAGCTTTAATAGTAAAGGATTGACCATGTTAGACACGGATCCGCGATCGCGACGGGTGGTGGTTCCCGGGGTGCGCTGGTTGCGTTTCCCTCGACGCATGGAAGGCGAATACCGCAACTACCAGAGCCAGCAGGCGGTAGAGGCCTTCCGGGTGAACGCCTTTTATATCCTACTGCTCTGTATGTTGCTGATTACCGGCATTTACGCGCTGGCGCCGGAGCAGATTCGTGGTTGGTGGTTGTCCGCCTATATCTGGGAGGGGCCCATTGTGTTGGTGGCGGGCCTCCTTGCGCAGATTCGCGTATTGGATCGTTACTTCCCTTATTATGCCGGTGTCGGCTGTTTTCTTGCTGTGGCGCTGGCTGTGGCAATTCCTGGTTTTATGAGCGACCCTCGTGCGATTCTGTTGGCTCATGTGTCGATCATTTATGCCCTCGTTATTATTTATGCCATGGTTGGGCTGCGTTTTACCGTGGCGATGATCGCGGGTTGGACCGGTGGCCTAGTGGGCGTGTTGATCGCTGAAGGGTTAGGGCAGGGGTTGGACTGGCAGGTTCTACACGGCACTTATACTGGGATCAGCTTGGTGGGCATGTTCTTGTGCTATTCTGCGGAAGTCCGCGATAGGTTGCTCTTTTTTAACCAACGCCAGCTTCGTCGTCAGCAACGGCACACCCAGGCGCTGGCAGAACGCCTGCATCGCTTGAGCAGGGAAGACAGCCTTACCGGGCTGGCTAACCGACGTTTTTTTGATGAGGCGTTTGATCGCGAATGGCGGCGTTGCAAGCGCAGCCAGCAACCGCTAACGGTAATGCTGGTGGATGTAGACCGCTTTAAGGCCTACAACGATCGCTACGGACACCTGCAAGGGGATTCGTGTCTGCAAAAACTGGCGGCGGAATTGCATCGCTACAGTCGGCGAGCCGGTGATTTGGTGGCCCGTTTCGGAGGCGAAGAGTTCGCATTATTGTACCCGGAGACGGATGAGTTGGAGGCGCAGCAGCTGGCCTCCCGGTTATGTCGGTCAGTACGCTCGCTGGCGATCCCTCACGCTGATAGCCCGGAGATGAACGAGGTAACGGTCAGCGTAGGGGTTGCAACGATGATTCCGAATCAGCGTCATAGTGCTGGCGATCTGTTGGAAGCTGCGGATCAAGCCTTGTATCTAGTTAAACAGGGTGGCCGTGATAATTGGCGCCTCTATGAAGCACCGCCGGCCGCGGGGCAGCTCTAGCTACGGAGCGCCAAAGCGGCGAAGGGAGCGATAATCTCCCCCGTTCGAGCTTTTCTTTGCTGTTGATGATTAACGCTGGTGGGCTTCTCGTAGCCTTTGCTGCCGGTTTAGCCTTTCACGGATTTGGCGTTCAATACCGGCGGCATCCAGTCCTGCTTGGGCGAGTAATACATCCCGTTTACCGTGATGGATGAAATGATCGGGCAGGGCAAGGTTTAGCACATCCAGTACGACCCCTTCTTCATGCAGCAGCTCATTTACGGCAGAACCGGCGCCTCCCATTTGTTGGTGATCTTCTACGGTGACTAACAGTGTGTGCTGTGCGGCGGCGCGGAGGATGGCGTCACGGTCAAGAGGTTTCACCCAGCGCATGTCTATCACGGTGGCGTTGAGGGGGATAGCCGCTTCTAGTGCTGCAGGAACCATGGCGCCAAAAGCCAGGATGGCCACCTGCAGACCCTCGCGTAGAGTGCGAGATTGGCCGATAGGTAGGGCCGTCATGGTCTGTTCTATGGTGGCGCCGGGGCCAGTGCCGCGGGGGTAGCGCACTGCTGCTGGCCCTTCGTGCTGGTAGGCGGAGTATAACAGTTGGCGGCACTCATTCTCATCGGAAGGGGCTGCAATGATCATGTTCGGTACAGTGCGCAAATAAGCCAGATCAAATACGCCGCCATGGGTGGCACCGTCTTCGCCCACCAGCCCGGCCCGGTCTAGGCCAAAGGTCACATCTAGCTCCTGCAAAGCCACATCGTGAATCAGTTGGTCATAACCGCGCTGCAGGAAAGTGGAGTAGATTGCCACCACTGGTTTTTGATTCTCGCAGGCCAGGCCTCCCGCCAAGGTTACAGCGTGTTGTTCACAGATGGCTACATCGTGATAGCGGCCCGGGAAACGGCGGCTGAATTCCACCATGCCAGAGCCTTCGCACATGGCCGGGGTGATGCCCACTAGTCTTGGGTCTTGCTCCGCCATGTCACAAAGCCATTGCCCAAAGATATCCTGATACTTGGGTAGCTTTTGTTTTGCCGCAGAAGGTTTGCTTGGGACCGCGACCTGAACCTTTGGCTTGGGCTCGATCTTGTTGATGGCATGGTAGCCTACCGGGTCGGCTTCCGCTGGTGCAAAACCTTTGCCTTTTGTGGTGTACACGTGCAGCAGTTGTGGGCCTTCTAGGTCGCGCAAATTCCTCAGGGTACTGACCAGTTCGTTCACATTGTGGCCATCAATAGGGCCAATGTAATTGAAGCCGATCGCCTCGAACAGCATGTCGGGGCTGACCATGTTCTTCATGCTTTCTTCTGTACGACGAATAAAGTCCCAAGCTGCCGGCATAGTTGACAGTACCTTTTTGCCGCCTTCACGTAGGGCGATGTAGCTCTTGCTGGCCCAGATGCGGGCAAAATAATTGGATAGCCCGCCTACGTTGTGGGAAATCGACATGTTGTTGTCGTTGAGGATGACCAGCAAATTGGAGCGAGTGTGCGCCGCGTGGCTCATGGCTTCAAAGGCTTGCCCTGCTGTCATGGCGCCGTCACCGATAATGGCGACTGCCCGGCGGTCGCTGCCGGCCATTTCTGCTCCCAGCGCCATACCCAGTGCGGCACTGATAGAGGTTGATGAGTGGCCGACCCCGAAGGTGTCGTATTCGGATTCGCTTCGTTTGGGAAAACCGGACAGGCCGCCGGCTTGACGAATGCTGGTCAGTGATTCGCGGCGCCCAGTAAGGATCTTGTGCGGGTAGCACTGGTGGCCCACATCCCAGACCAACTTGTCGTCGGGGGTGTGATACAGGTAATGCAGGGCGACGGTGAGCTCCACCACCCCAAGCCCTGCGCCGAAATGCCCGCCACACTGGCCCACTGCGTATAGCAGATATTCACGTAACTCATCGACCACGCGTTCTAGTTGTGGCGTTGGTAGCTGCCGCAGATCCGCAGGGCTGGCCAGTGTGTCCAGCAGAGGGGTGTTAGGTCGCGTCAGCGGAATTTGAGTAAACGTCTTGGGCATAGGGTCATGCAGCCTGATGAGTGCAAGGCAGAGTAATGAGTCAGCGAAACGCTGTATAACAAAAGCGTCCAGGGTCTCGCTCGAACCGCTAGTATAACTGTCTGGAGGGGTAGGCGTCAGTGTTGATCAATGATTCCGGGTAATGATGTACTGGGCGAGTTGCTGTAAAGGAAGTGCCCGCGGCCCATAGCCGGCCAAGGTTTGTTGTGCTTGATCGCAGAGTTGGCGAGCACGTTGCTGACTTTGCTCCAGACCGAGAAGGGATGGGAAGGTGCTTTTTTGCAGCTTTTCATCAGAACCTGAGGGCTTGCCAAGTTGCTCGGTAGCGGCGGTGACGTCGAGGATATCGTCCTGTATCTGAAAGGCCAGGCCAATGGCGTCGCCAAATGCGGTTAGATTGGCTAGTAGCGAAGGGTCGTCTTTTTCTGCGACAAAATAACCTAGTTGTAAGCTGGCGGTGATTAGCCGGCCAGTTTTCAGGTAATGCATTTCTTCCAACGCGGCCACGGTTTGCTGTTGCCCTTGGGCGAGCATATCTTGCATTTGCCCAGCGGCCATTCCATCTACCCCGGCAGCTTGGCAAAGGTGTTGAATCAAGCTGATGCGGCTGTCATCGCGGTAGTCGCCATGACAGGCGAGCAGTTCAAAGGCGCGGGTATGCAGGGTGTCACCGGCAAGAATGGCGGTCGCTTCGTCAAAGGCTTTGTGGCAGGTAGGTTGGCCCCGGCGAAGGTCATCGTCGTCCATGGCGGGAAGGTCGTCGTGAACCAGGGAGTAGGCGTGAATGAGTTCTACTGCCACCGCGGGGACATCTGCTTTGGCTAGGGGAGCCCCGGCAAGCTGGGCGGCGCCGTATACTAGTAACGGGCGGATACGTTTGCCGCCGCTGAGTGCTGCATAGCGCATGGCATGGCTGAGCCGTGAGGCGGCACTATGGGCCGGCAAGTAATGGTCCAGCGCCTGCTCCAGACGAGCCTTGGCGGTATCCGTGAGTTGGTTCAGGGCGGCGAATTCGCGTGTTGCCTTACTGCTCATTGTCACCACCGATAAAGGGCTCAGGGTCTGCCTCGGTGTTCTGTTTCAGCAGGATGCGTACTTTTTGTTCCGCTTGTTGCAGGGCTTGTTGGCATTCCCGGGACAGGCGAACACCTTCCTCGAAGGCTTTCAGGGAATCTTCCAGGGTTAGTTCACCAGACTCCATTTTTTCCACCAGAACTTCTAGGTTGTCTAGCGAGGTCTCCAGCGCGGGGGGTGCGTTTTTTGCCATGAGCGTCTCCTCGGATCCGCCACTAGGACCCCGTTTTTGCTGTGTCTGCCCCTGCCGCGGGGTATGTTGGCGGCAACAGTAATGCAGCGGGTGTGGCGAATCAATTGCAGGTTGCAGGCTGCTAAAGTGGCCGTGCACAGTCCAGAATAACGGTTCAACGAGATTGCTGTATTCTAAGTGATTGATATCATGAGGGTAAGCCCAGGAAAGGAAAGAGGGGGCGAGTTCATTTAAAGGGTTCTAAACAGTGGGGTAGGCTGAACGTGCCGGCGGCTTATGGCGAAGGGCTATGCTGGCGCTCGCAGGCTGTTTCTTTTTCCTGATTTTCTACTGATGGAACGTGCATTATGCCGCACGTAACAGGTTGCAGCATAAGTGCGGAAACTTTCCAGCTGAAAACCAGCAGTCCACGTCCAAGGGCTGGGTGCGGCCTGCTGGTGTGTTGTTCATTGCCACCTTATATCGTGTTGTTGTATGCAACATGATGCCGACTTGCGGCGCTTAAAAATCAAAGCGCATACCGACGGTGAGGACTTGACCATCGCTTTCTGCATGGTAGCCCGCCAGCGGGTTGAAGCTATCGGAGTTGGGCGTGTAGATGGCGTAGCCGAGCTCTTCATAGAAGTATTCAGCGAAGAACTTCAGGTTTTCTGTATGGCGGTAGTCCAGCCCAATCTGGGCAGAATCGCCTTGGAAAAATGCATCGCCTTCGTCGGTTTCTTCACCATGGGCGACCATAGCGCGTAGGGTGTATTTGGCCCAGCTGTAGGAGCCCATCAGGTTGTAGGTTAGCGGGTCGTCATCTTGGACCGTGTTGTTATTGGTTAGCAGTTGTTCCACTTTGGCGGCGAAACGCCAGTTGCCGGGGGCCCAAGCGGCGGAGATGCCAGCCTGGTCGGCATGCTTGGCGGAATCCTGTTCACTATCCTGATAACCAATACCGAATGCCAAATCATCGTTGACCGCGTAAGAGAGGGCATATTGTATGGTGTCTAGATAGCTGGTGCCTTGCTCGTCGGTTAGGTCGACTCCGGAAATGGTGGCGGTGAGGCCGCCCATGCTGGGGGTGGTGTAGGTTATAGCGTCACGGCGGAAGCTGGCCTGGGTTGCGTAACCGGAGTAGAAGGAACTGAAGAAATCCAGAGGGTAAGCCACGGTGTTGTAATAGGCCAGCCATTGGGTGCCGACGCGTAGACTGCCGTAACGGTCGTTGGAGACAGTAATATCGGCAACTCGCGGCATGCTGTTATTGTCTTCTTTATAAAGTTCATGGAAAAAAGTCGGATCTTCCGCTCGCAGCCGTGCGGAGTTAATGGGGAACTCTACCGTTGCAGAAATATCGAAGTGTTCGAAATCATTGTAGTTGGCGGTGACACCCAATCGAGAATACGCATCCCTTAGCCCGGTATAAGAGTCGTCTTCACCGGGCTGCGCCTGATCCACAAATACGGCCTCTGTTTGAATACGCAGAGAGCCGTACGGGGTGACTTCCAGTTCAGCATGGGCGGGCAGGGCGGCAAGTCCCGCCAGCAATGTTGTTGATAGTGGCAAAATGCGTTGCTGTTTCATCGGTTTCTCCCTCGACGGTTGATCTCAAAAAAGCGCAGCCTAGCGAGTGACGAGGCGCCTAGTCTGTAAATTGCAGGGCCGGCGGATATTGCGCCTCGTTTTTGTGTTGGCGGTTTGCCATGCGCGAGGCGCCATAACGAGGGGGGAATACGCAGGCCGAACACAGCGCAAGCGTGGGGTGTGGGGGTATCAGGTGCCAAGGTTACGCGAAGATGTACCCTCTTGCGTCTTCCCGATAAGGCATTGGCAGCGCTAACCATGCAGAAGGCAACATGGAAATAGTGTGTCGATGGCGCCCGCGAATGATGCTTGGTTCATTGCGTTCCCTCACGTTGCTAAGGGGGGCTGCCGCCAGCTTTGCTGGCTTGTAATTGCCCCCGCGTAGCGTCCATTTTGGTACAAATTGTTATTTACCGTGGCAAAGGAGTCACGGCATTGCAAGGGAAACCGGGGGTTTTGTGTTGTGCCTCATTGTGTAGGGAGCCGTGTGCTGAAGGTTTTCCCGTTCAGATTTATTCGTATTCGGTGGCGCGGCAGTAGCCTAGAATGCGCGCCATGAAATTGATTCTGGCTCCGATGGAAGGCCTGGCGGATTTTTGGGTGCGCCAGGCGCTGACCGATGTGGGCGACTATGACTGGTGTGTTAGTGAGTTTGTTCGCGTTAGCGGGCTGCTGCTGCCGCCCAAAGTATTTTACCGCTGGTGCCCGGAGCTAAAACTCGGTGCGCGTACCCGGGCGGGCACCCCTGTGCACCTTCAGTTGCTCGGTTCCGACCCGGCCTGCATGGCGGATAATGCGGAGCGAGCAGTAGAGCTGGGCGCACCCGCCATTGATCTGAACTTCGGCTGTCCGGCAAAAACGGTGAATCGACATCGTGGTGGTGCGGTGCTGCTTGATGAGCCGGACGTGGTGCATGCGGTGACGGCGGCAGTGCGCCAGGCGGTCCCGTCCCAGGTGCCTGTCTCTGTAAAAATGCGTCTGGGTAATGAAGATGACGCTCGTGCCTTGGATAATGCCAGGGCCGTGGTGGACGCTGGGGCGGCTTGGCTGACGGTGCATGGGCGCACCAAACGTCAAGGGTATAAGCCGCCGGCGTTTTGGGACCGTATCGGCCACATTCGTGAGGTAGTGTCGATTCCGGTAATTGCCAATGGCGAAATTTGGACACCGTACGACGCTAGCCGAGCCCAGCGGGAAAGTGGTTGTGAGGATCTTATGTTGGGTCGAGGGGCGGTGGCCAATCCATTGCTAGTCTCGTTGTTGCGGTTCGGCGGCGAAACGAATTGGGATGCGATCTTGCCTATATTGCAACAATTCTGGATGGACGTGGCTGATACCGGCACTGATGCCCAGTTAGCTGGGCGGATCAAGCAGTGGCTAAGCTACCTGCGCCGCCGTTGGCCGCAGGCGGCGCAATTGCTGGAGCAGGTGAAACGAGAAACGAGCCCGGGGGTTATTGGTCGATTGTTGGCGGATTTTGAGCCGCAGTAACCGTTAGCGTAAAAAGTTGAAAGGGGAGGCACGACGTCGCCCCCCCTATGGCGATCCGCCAGCGGGTGAAATGATTGTGCAAATTATCTAACCCCCAGGGTAATGACCTCATATCCAGCGTGAGTTCACCGAATAATTACTCAAGTGTGCCGGTATCACGGTATCACGGTATGCGCCTTGGCCGCAGTGGCGGTTTCGTCCATGAAACTCTGTTGATAATGCTCGCTTTGCTTGCCCCGGTTGATACTGGCGGGTATGGCAAAGTCTGCCTGATAGCGCTTCAACGCCCCCGGGGGAGGTGTGTCCGAACGCTCTGAATCAACACCCATCCGTTGGGGCGGTTATCACTACGCCGTAGCTTTTTTGTTCTTTTCATGCATCTATCCGTGCCGTGCAGGAGAAATTTCCGGTTATGAAATGGCTCCATTACCTGTCACCACGGCCACATTCAAGGCGTGGTCGAAAGGCCACTGCAGCATTAGGTGGGCGGCTTGCGATGCCATGCATGCCAGTGCCTGATCTATTCGGGTAAAACCCACTGCTGAGCAGGCCTGTATTTTCAGTGTAAGGCAGGGCATTTGTGGCATTCGCTTGCGTCGGCCAGCAGGGGGTATGGCTTCGACTAAAGTCATACTGTGTCGCTAGCGTTCTTTGGTTAGTCTTGGTGTTGAGCCTATCCCTTGTTTGCCAGATGAAGGGTGGTGGCCTGATTTCCTGATGACGCAGAGGGACGAGTAATGAAAGAAGAAAACGCCCGCGCCTACTGGGCCGCTAACCTGCGATTGATCTTGATCTACATTGCTATTTGGTTTGCCGTCTCTTATGGCTGCGGCATATTGCTAGTGGATGAACTCAATCAAATTCAATTTTTCGGTTTCAAACTGGGCTTCTGGTTTGCACAGCAGGGGTCTATCTATGTGTTCTTGGTGCTGATCATTAAGTACGCGCACTCCATGAATAAGCTGGACCGCAAGTTTGACGTCCACGAAGACTAACCGCTGAAACAGTAGATAAAGAGAGACATCCTATGGATATTCAGACACTCACTTATCTCTTTGTAGGCGGTTCGTTTGCGCTCTACATTGGGATTGCGATCTGGTCACGTGCCGGTTCGACGAAAGATTTTTATGTGGCCGGTGGTGGGGTTTCCCCTATCGCTAACGGGGCTGCCACTGCGGCTGATTGGATGTCAGCGGCATCGTTTATTTCCATGGCCGGGATTATTGCTTACTCAGGCTACGATGCGTCGGTGTACCTAATGGGGTGGACCGGAGGCTATGTTCTGCTGGCCATGCTGTTGGCGCCTTATCTGCGCAAGTTCGGCAAATTTACCGTGCCTGACTTTATCGGTGATCGTTACTACTCCAGCGTGGCAAGAACGGTGGCGGTGGTTTGTGTAATCTTCGTCTCGTTTACCTATGTGGCCGGACAGATGCGCGGTACCGGTATTGTGTTTGCCCGCTTTCTGGAGGTGAATGTGAATACCGGTGTGGTTATCGGTATGGCGATTGTTTTCTTCTACGCGGTGCTTGGTGGTATGAAGGGGATCACCTACACCCAGGTGGCGCAGTATTGTGTGCTGATTTTTGCGTTCTTGGTGCCGGCGGTTTTTCTTTCCATCATGATGACCGGTCACGTTCTTCCGCAAACCGGGTTTGGAGCCACGGTGCTGGATGCGGCGGGGGGTGACAGTGGTGTTTATCTGTTGCACAAGCTAGATCAGGTAGTAACGGACCTTGGCTTCACCGAATATACAGAAGGCTCCAAGTCTACTATTGATGTGTTCTTTATTACTGCTGCATTGATGTGTGGTACTGCGGGTTTGCCCCATGTGATTGTGCGTTTTTTCACAGTGCCACGGGTAAAAGATGCGCGGATTAGTGCCGGCTGGGCGTTGTTCTTTATTGCCTTGCTGTACACCTCCGCCCCGGCTGTTGGTGCTTTCGCACGGCTCAATCTGATTGATACAGTGAATGAAACCCAATACTCCGAGCTGCCAGAGTGGTTCTATAACTGGGAAAATTCCGGGCTGATTGGCTGGGTGGATAAGAACGACGATGGTGCTGTGCAGATGCGGGCCGGCTCGCCTTTTGAGGGCAAGCCCACCTATGCGGGAAGCCGCGAAGAAACAAAGGGTAGCTACGGCGAGCGGGTACTGACCAATGTGCCTACCAATAATACGTCGGAAGTGTATATCGACCGCGATATTATCGTGCTGGCCAATCCTGAAATTGGTAACTTGCCGGGCTGGGTGATTGCTCTAGTAGCGGCCGGTGGCGTAGCGGCTGCACTGTCCACGGCAGCGGGGTTGTTGTTGGTGATTTCCAGCGCCATCTCCCATGATTTATTGAAGAAAACCCTGATGCCTGACATTAACGAGAAGCAGGAGTTGATGGCAGCCCGTGGGGCGGCAGTGGTGGCCATTGTGATCGCTGGTTACTTCGGAATTAATCCACCAGGTTTTGTGGCGCAAGTGGTGGCGTTTGCTTTCGGTCTTGCCGCGGCTAGTTTCTTCCCGGTAATCCTCATGGGTATTTTCTACAAGCGCATGAATAAGGAGGGCGCCATTGCTGGCATGTTGGTCGGGTTGATCTTCACTTTTAGCTACATTGTGTTCTTCAAGTTCGTCTCGCCGGAGCTGAACACTGCAGAACACTGGTGGTTAGGTGTGTCACCGGAAGGCATCGGGACTTTGGGTATGGTGCTTAACTTTGTAGTGGCTTTCTCGGTCTCCAGAGTAACGGCGCCTCCGCCGGAGCATATCCAGCATATTGTGGAAGATATTCGTATTCCACGAGGTGCCGGTGAAGCGTCTGCACACTGATGAGACGTAAATAAAAAGCCGGTGCGGGTGATAATTCCGTACCGGCTTTTTGCGTTTTGAGGGCGGCCGAGAGCTGGCCAGAAAGGCAATAAAGAAAAACGGCAGGAGTGGCCTGATGATTGAACAGGAACTGAATCAGCATCCGTTCAGCTTGCTGAGTGAAGCAGGACGCCGCCGTTTGCAGGAAGGAACCGATCTGGCCTATTTTCAGCCGGAGGATATTATTCTTGACGCGGCCAGTACTAGTGATTCTGTGTTTGTGGTGCACAAGGGGTGTGTGGCAGAACTAGACGTGAATGCGCCGGACAACCGTCGTCAGGTGAATATTTATGCCGCCGGTGATTTGTTCGGAGCGATCAGCGTATTGAACGGACAAAGCCGTTATCGTTTTTTGGCCGAGCAGCAAACGCTGTGTCATCTGATTCCCGCTAGGCTATTCCGCGAGCTGTGCGAAAGCGAGCCCGATTTTGGTCATTATTTTAGTCAGTGTCTGGCGGAGAAAAATCAGCGCTTGGCAGAGCGCCGTGAAGGAGGCGTTACTCTGGCGGGCTTTATGCTGGCGCGGGTGGACGAATGCATGCGAGCGCCCTTGATTATGCCGGAGCGCGCCACTGTGCGTGATGCGGTAGCCGCTTTGAAGCAGCACGGCGTGGATAGTGTGTTGATTGCTCACCGGCAGCATTACGCGATTGTTACCAAGACGGATTTATTAAGCGCTTTGGTGATGCAGGAACAATCGTCGGATACGCCGTTGGTTCAGGTGGCGGAAACCGAACTGGTTACTGTTGCCCCCGCAGATTACTTGTTCGCGGCCCTGACCCTGATGACCCGCCACAAGGTGGCGCGGGTGGTGGTGATGGAGAGCAATAATGCGGTGGGGGTGGTGGAACTTACCGATGTGCTCAGTTTCTTTTCTAGCCGTTCATATGTGGTGGGGCTGGAAATTGAAAGGGCCGGTACCCTTGAGGCATTGCAGCTAGCCAGTGCCCGCTTGCCGGATCTTGTAAACGCCCTTATGGCTCAGGGTGTAAAAATGCGCTTTGTGATGGATTTGCTGGCCTCACTCAATGGCCGCTTGATGAGTAAGGCTTATGAAATGGTAGTGCCTGCAGAACATCAGCGTGCCAGTCTGATAGTGATGGGGAGCGAAGGGCGCGGTGAACAGATACTGAAAACTGATCAGGATAACGGCCTGATTATTGGCGATCATCAACAGTGGCCAGGCTGTGATCAAGATATGCAGCGCTTTACTCGCACGTTGCTGTCTCTTGGTTATCCCCCTTGCCCAGGTAATGTCATGGTTTCTAACCCGGAGTGGATCGGGACGGTGTCACGCTGGCAGCGGCGTATCCATGATTGGGCGGAGGATCCCGGGGGAAAAGGGCTGTTGAATCTGACCATTCTCACTGATACCCATACCGTGGCTGGAGATTCAGGGCTGATGGAGACAGTACGCAGCACCTTGTTTTCCCGATGCAGTGACGATCAGTTATTGATGGCCCATTTTGCCCGTCCGGCCTTGCAATTTTCTACGCCGTTGAATTTATTCGGCTCGCTCAAGAAACCCCAGCATGGTATCGATATTAAGAAGGGAGCCCTGTTCCCATTGATCCACGGCGTGCGAGCCATGGCCTTGCAGTGCCGTATTCAGGAAACCTCCACGTTGGCACGGCTGAAAAAGCTGGTGGCCGCCGGGGCTATGGAACGGGCCTTTGCGGAGGACTTGGGTGAAGCGATGGAATTCTTTAGCGAGCTGCGGCTGTCTCAACAGCTGGCCAAATTGCGAGGCGAGAATACCCAGGTAGAAGATAATCATATCGTGGTGCAGCATCTGTCTTCTTTGGAGCGTGATGTGCTGCGCGATGCCCTGCATCTAGTCAGCGATTTCAAGCAGCGCCTGTCGCGTCGTTTTCATCTGGAATACTGACGATGCCTGGGGACAGGAGGGGAGCTATGCTGCAGTGGCAGACGTTTAAATGGCGTCGAATTTATGATCGATATTGCCATGGGCGCGGACCTTATGGGCATCTTTTCAGACCCTATAGCGGTGATCAGGTGGTGGCCATCGATTGCGAAACCACCGGGCTGGATAGTCGTACTGCCGAGCTGGTGTCTATTGCTGCGGTGGTGATAAAAGAAGGGCGGGTGCTGAGCAGCCAGAGCCTGAATGTGAAGTTGGCGGCTCCAGATAGCCTTAGAGAAGACAGCATTTGCATTCATCGGCTGAGGCCAGTGGACTTGGAGGGTGGGGCGAGTATCCGTGAAGCGCTAGAGGCGCTGCTGGCGTTGATTGATAACAGGCCTTTGGTGGGCTGGTGTGTGGCGTTTGATGTGGCCATGATCAACCGCTATCTGAGACCGTTAATGGGCTTTGATTTGCCTAATGATACCCTTGAACTGTCTGCGCTATACCAGCGAAAAATGCGTTACTGGCAGCCCGATATAACACCGGATTTGCGCTTTGATGCCATGGCTTCGGCCTTACAAGTGCCGGTAATTGAGCGCCATACTGCCCGTGGAGACGCGGTGACTAGTGCATTGATGTACCTGCAGTTGCAGAAATCCACACTTGGCTGAGCCGGTGTTTGCTTGGTAGGGAGAAAATAAACGTGCTGATGTTTTATGCTGAAAAAACGGCTCTGATTGCGGGCCTTTGTTTTGTTGCGTATGCCTACCTGCGTTACTGGCGGCGCACTGGTGATGGCCAAGGTTTGGTGATGTTCTGGCGCCGGGCGATGGCGTTGAATACGGTGGAATTTAAACTCCAGCGAGGGGGAGTTGCCCTGTTGTTGGCCGCGGTGGCGCTACGTTTTACTCAGGCCCTACTATAAGCTCAAAGGGCAACGTCACAGGTGGCTGCGTATTAAACGTCGCCAAGCGTGGCATGTTACGGCCATGAATGGGGAGAGGCGGTGTTTTCACTGTGGCAATTAGGTGCGCTGGCATTGGCCTATGTATTGGTGTTGTTCGTTATCGCCTGGTGGGGCGATCGAGCCGCCAGGAAGGGACGAAAAACATTTCATAATGCCTGGGTGTACAGTCTTGGACTGGGCGTTTATTGCACCTCGTGGACGTTCTACGGTGCCGTTGGCGAAGCGGCTCAGAGTGGCTGGAACTATTTGCCGATTTATCTAGGGCCTATTATCACCGTGCTGCTGGGTGGCTCATTGATTTACAAAATGGTATCGGTGGCTCAGCAGCAGAACATTACCTCCATTGCCGACTTCCTGGCCGCCCGTTATGGGAAGTCTCGACGCCTTGCTGTATTGGTCACGCTAGTGGCTATTGTCGGAGTGTTGCCCTATATCGCCTTGCAGCTAAAAGCGGTGACCCTGTCATTTGATTATGTGTTGAAAGACTCAGCCCCCGGCCAGCTGGACACGGCATTGGTGGTGGCAGCTTTGATGGCTATTTTCACTCTGCTGTTTGGTACCCGGCATATTGATACCACCGAGCATCAGTCCGGACTGATGCTGGCGGTAAGTTTTGAATCCTTTATCAAGCTGGTGGCGTTTGTTTCTCTTGGGCTGTATTGCGTGTATGCGATTTTTGATGGGCCTGCAGATATGTGGCAGCAACTCAGCGAGCGTACCGATGTGATGCAGGGGTTTGAACCGACGCTGTTCTCACAAAGTTTCGTCACCGCCTTGCTGCTGTCTATGGTGGCGATTTTGTGCCTACCTAGGCAGTTCCATGCCGGCGTGGTGGAAAATAATGATATACGCGATTTGCGTACCACGCGTTGGTTGTTCCCCTTGTATCTGGCGCTGTTTGCCCTCTTTGTATTGCCGATTGTTATTGCCGGGGTGATTACTCAGCCTTACTTGATCGGTCATGCGGATACCTACATGTTATCGCTGCCAATGGCCCAGGGCAGCCATGCCATGTTGGTGTTGTCATTCATTGGCGGTATCGCGGCGGCCACTGGCATGGTGATCGTTTCCACCATGGCACTGGCGATCATGCTAACCAATGAAGTGTTGTTGCCCATGTGGCTGCAATCGCGCCTCAATGAAAAAGACCCGCTCCCTGATCTTGGCACTCAGCTACGTTTTCTGCGCCGGGCCAGCATTCTTGTTTTGCTGGGGTTAGCGTTTGCCTTCCATACACTCATCGATCGCTTCGATGGCCTTGCAAGTATCGGGTTGTTATCGTTTGCTGCGGTGGCGCAATTTGCGCCGGCGTTAATTGGCGCATTGTATTGGCGTAACGGTCATAAAAAGGGTGCCTTCGTCGGCTTGGCGATTGGGTTTGTGGTTTGGTTTTACTGCCTGCTGATGCCGGTCATCTTGCCGCTGGAGTGGATGGCGGTGCTTAGTGAGCAGGGTCTCTTGGGTCTTGGGTTGTTGCGGCCTCACGCTCTGTTCGGTATCGAAGGGTTGGAGCCGTTGACCCATGGCGTCTTTTGGTCGGTATCGATTAATCTGGCCGCGTTTGTCTATTATTCTCGTCGGGCAAACCAGGATGCGTTGGATGAGACCCAGGCGGCTCGGTTTGTGGATATGCCCACAGACTGGTGGCGCGAAGGCATGGGGCATCCTTCTATCACTACCATTGAATTACTCGAAGTATGCAAGCGAGGGTTAGGTCACCCTAGGGCGGAGCCGTTGTTTTTTGATTACATGCGCCGACGGGGCATATCTGAGGAACTGGAATTGCCAGCACCACTGCACTTAGTGCGTTATGTGGAGCGATTGCTGGCAGGCACCATGGGGGCATCCACTGCCCGTATCGTGATGAGCTCGTTGCTGCGCAAGCAGAACGGCCGACACGATGATGTGGTGCGAATGATGGATGAGGCATCAGAGCTGATTCAGTTTAACCATCAGCTATTGCGTACCACCATTGAGACTATCGCCCAAGGTATTTGCGTGGTCGACCGGGAAATGCAGATCGTGGCCTGGAATCAGGCCTACGTGAAGCTGTTCGATTACCCGGATGGGTTGATTGGTTTGGGGCGCCCAATCGCAGATGTGTACCGTTATAACGCAGAGCGAGGCTATTACGATGGAACGAACCTGGAAGAAAATGTCACTCGGCGAGTGCAGTTATTGCGCGAAGGTTATGCCCACCAATTTGAGCGGGAACTGCCCAATGGGATCGTAGTGGAGGTGCGCGGAACGCCTATGGTTGGGGGCGGATTTGTCAGTACCTATATGGATATCACTGAACGCAAAAACGATGAAAAAGCATTGCGACAGATAAATGAGAATCTGGAACAGATGGTGTCCGAGCGCACCCGTAAGCTCTCGGAATTGAATGCTAAGCTAGCCCAGGTTAATGAAGGAAAAACCCTGTTTCTGGCAGCAGCGGGCCATGACTTAATGCAGCCATTAAATGCGGCGCAACTGTTTGCTTCCTCACTGCGTCAGCAGTTACGCAGTCAAGCTGATGGCCAATTTGATCACGAAGTGCAGGTGCTCGGGCACATTGATAGTTCATTGCAGGCCGCCGAACAAATTATTTCTGCATTGCTGGAAATCAGTAAGCTGGATACTGGAACCATGACTACGCATATCCACCCTTTGCGGCTGTCTACACTGATGATTCCACTGGGGCAAGAATTTACGGCTTTGGCTCAGGCGCAAGGATTGCAATTGCGGTGTGTGCCCAGCAGCGCCGTGGCGGACAGTGATGAAGTGCTGTTGCGGCGGGTGCTACAGAATCTGTTGTCCAATGCGGTTCGCTATACGGAGTCTGGCCGTATTTTGTTTGGCGCACGTAGGTTTCACAGTGCAGTGCGAATTGATGTGTGGGACACCGGGCCAGGCATTCCTTATGATCAACACGAGCAGATTTTTCGGGAATTCCAGCGCTTGCCCCAGCTCAATAATCGTCAGCCAAAAGGGCTGGGTCTGGGCCTAGCCATTGCCGACCGGGTTTGTCGTCTACTCGGGCATACTTTGACGGTGCGATCCTGGCCCGATCGAGGTACGGTTTTCAGCGTAACGTTGCCTTTATCGAAAGCAGGTGTGCCACCACTGCTACAGGATGAGCCCTTGCATGAACGCCGAAATATCCAGGGCGTGCGTGTGTTCTGCGTAGATAATGATGCGGCGCTGCTAGCCAGTCTGGTGGCGGCACTGCAAAGCCTTGGCTGTGAGGTGGTGGCAGCTCGTGGCTTGCAGGAGGCAGAGCAAAAGGCAGCGAAAAGCTGGGTGCCGGATGTGATACTGGTGGACTTTCAGCTGGACCACGAAGATGGTTTTGAGGTGATCGAGGCTCTCGATCATTGCTGGGAAGATGTTGTCCCGGCGATATTAATGACCGCCGACCGTCGCCAAGATGTGCGTGGCAGAGCAGAAGAGCAAGGGGTGGGGTTTCTACAAAAACCGATTTCAGAAGCGATACTGCGGCGGGCATTGGAAGGGATTCTGTGAGCTACGCGAACTACGCTCGATTCGGTGAAGAAAAGTTTCCAAAGCCTAGGCCAGTCTATGTCGTTGCTGCAGGAGCAGTGTTTTGGGTGCGAATCGGGCGTACGAGCTGACGGTGAGCGACGCAAATAATTTTCTTCTAGAACCCACGTGAGACAACCCCTCCCCCCTTTTTTCTTGTGTCAACGGTGGTGAGCTGTGTTTGATTTTATCTTGCACCTGGTCGTTAGTGACTGCGCCTCTAGCATGCACATCTCTGCAACGTTTACCCGTTAGTTCAGCCCGGGCGGTTCAATGGCTAGATCTTTCAATGCGAGCACTGCCTGGGTGCGATTACGAACGCCCAGCTTGCGAAAAATAGCGGTCATGTGTGCTTTTACCGTGGCTTCTGACACATCCAGTTCGTAAGCGATAACCTTGTTTTGCATTCCTTCCATCAGCATGCCCATGACACGGAATTGTTGCGGTGTCAGGCTGGTAATCCGATCACTCATGGCTGAGTGATCAGGCAAGGTGGGAGGCATGGCCCGGCGCGCTTTTTCCGGTAACCAGCGTTCACCATCCATGATTTTGTGCATGGCCTCGGTCATGGTATCCACGGAGGCGGATTTGGGAATAAAACCGTCGGCACCAAAGTGAATAGCCCGCTGTATCACGTCCACGTCTTCGGTGGCGGAAATGACTACTAGGGGGACTTTTTTGTATTGCTCGCGCAGGTACACCAGGCCGGAAAAGCCATGGGTGCCGGGCATATGCAGATCTAGAAGTATGACGTCAAAAGGAATCCCTTGCTGGCCGAGCTCTTCCAGGGTAGCCAGCGAGTCCGCTTCGTGGATGGCGGCACCGGAAAAACTGGTGTCTACAGCCTGTTTCAAGGCCGCACGGAAGAGAGGGTGGTCATCTGCAATCAGTATGGTTGTCATGATTCTGATTTAAGCATGTTGATGCGCAGAACCCAAAAGAAAATGGCGTGAAAAAAGAAGCTGTTTAGGGCGTGCAGCGTCAGAGAAAGACAAATAGAAAATGGCCATGTTTGATCATCGCTCACCTAGCATGTGATCCAGTAGGCGCGGTCTCCTGTTCGGGAATCCTAAGCATATAAACCCGTATCCGCTTGCCCATTCTTCTGCCTTGACGCTGAACGTGTTCACTGGGCTGCCCCCACTTGTTGATGGCGTTGCTGATAAGTGGTTTTCGGTGCTACTGGTCTGGAGAGTCCGCTTATCACAGCAGTGCAATGTTTTTTATCTGAATGCGAAGTTTCCGCCCACAGGTCTTCCTTACTGAAAAGAGTATTCACAGAAAATAAATAAAGCCCAAGCCTACTCTGAGTCTGCGAAAAGAGGAGGCATGACTGAATTAGACTTTGGTCTTATTTTCGAAAAGGAGAGGAGGGGGCGTTTTCGGCGTGTGCGCACAGGCGTACGACCTATGGCTAATGGTGTGTCAGGAAAGCGCTCAGCAAGCTGTCAGGAAGAGACATTGACGTGCTGAAGACAATAAGAGGACAGGGCCATGATAGCAAGAAAAGCCACGTACCTGTGCGGTGCCTTGGTGTTGGCGCAAGCGGGGGGAGCCGGTGCGGATACCACGCTGGAGGAGCGTATCGTTGTGCTGGAAGAACGCATGGATGGTATCAAGAGTGGAAATACCCAAATCGATTTTGGTGGCTTTATCAAAGCAGATACCATGATGAGTAAATACAGCGATGGCGATCTGGCTAAAGGCTCTACCGGTCGTGATTTTATGGTGCCCTCAACCATTCCCGTTGGTGGCGGTGGCAGTTCGGAAGAGCTGGACTTTATCGCCAAGCAAAGTCGCTTCTGGCTGAAGAGTGAAACGATGACTTCTGCTGGTGCGGTCCAGGGGTATATCGAAATTGATTTTCAGACCACCGGCCAAGGGGATGAGCGCATCAGTAACAGCTATTCGCCCCGTATTCGCCATGCCTATCTGGCTTGGGGGAATTGGCTATTCGGACAAACATGGTCCACCTTTTTCAACGTAAGTGCGCTGCCAGAAACGTTGGATTTTGTCGGTGCTGCGGGCACCGTTTTTGAACGACAACCACAGATACGCTATACCTCGGGGCCGGTGATGCTGGCTTTTGAAAACCCCTCTACGACCTTATACGGAGGTGATAGCAACCCTAGCGAATATGATGACAACAATGTTCCAGATATCGTTGCTCGCTATAACCTGACCGGAGGTTGGGGCAATGTGAGTCTGTCGGCAATGGGAAGGCAGTTGAAATATGAAGATGACGTTGGTGGCACGCCTTATGATGAGGATGAATATGGTTACGGCTTGTCTGTTGCCGGCCGTGTCATGCTGGGTGCTATGGACGATATTCGTTTCCAGGCGCACTACGGTAATGCTCTAGGGCGTTATACCACGCTCAATGCGTTCCGCTCAGGGCAAATCGAAGCGGATGGCAGTATTGAGTTGATTGATCAGTGGAGTGGTGTGTTGGCTTTGCGTCATCATTGGAGTGATCGCTGGCGTTCCAATTTCGCAGTTTCTGTAAGTGAGGCGGATAACCCGGATACGGTGGCAGCAACCACCAGTAAAACCATCCACAGTGCCCATGCCAATCTGATCTGGCAGGTGGCAGAACCTCTGACTCTTGGTGCTGAACTGATCTATGGCAGTCGGGAACTTGAGAATGGTGATGACGGTAACCTTAAACGGGTGCAGTTCACCGCCAAATATGCCTTCTAGAAAGGGTCGTTATACGCGAGCATGCAAAAACGGGACACCGAAGCGTCCCGTTTTGCATGCAAGTACGTTGCGTACAGCGTGTGAGGGGTTTTCTTAATCCACATCCGCCGGGTACACACCGTTTTCATCGTGCACTTCCTTGCCGCTCAGCGGCGGGGTGAAGGCACAGGCGACAACCATATCTTCGTTTTCGCCACCGTAAAGATAATGCTCGTCGTGTTCGTTGAGCAGGTAGATCGTGCCTGGGGTCAGGTCGTAGACTTTGCCGTCGTCCAGGGTTTCGATCTTGCCGCTCCCGGAAATCACGTATACAGATTCCCAGTGGTTGGCGTATTTAATGTGGGTTTTGGTGCCTTTAAAGATGGTGGTGATGTTGAAAGAGTGGCCCATCTTGTCTTCTTTCAGTGACAGGCGAACAGACTGCCAGTTGCCATTTTCGGCTTTAACACAGCGATCAGACTTTTCGGCTTCAGCCAGAGTGCGAACGATCATGGATAACTCCTGAGCTAAAAAATTGAGGAAGGAATAACGCTCCCCTGTTGAGGGGAGCGGGAACCGCTTAGGCCGTGATGCTGGCGACTGAGTGTGCTTCACCGCGTTTGATGCGGTCGGTCATCACTTCGTCCACGCTCTCTTTAACAATCTCAAGTGCGCGAACCAAATCTTCTTCGCTAATCGTCAGTGGGCACAGGGTTTTAATAACCTGGTCATCGGCACCGGATGTCTCAATCACCAACTGGCGTTTGAAGCAGGCTTTGGTGATTTCGCCAGCGACTTCGCCATCGCGAGCCACCAGGCCTTGCATCATGCCGCGGCCATTGAGATAGAACCAATGGCTGTCGTAACTGTTAGCGATTTCGCGGAAATGGTCGGTAATGATGTCCGCTTTCTTCTGCACTTCCTTGGCGAACTTGTCGTCGCGCCAGTAGTGGTTCAGCGCTGCTGCGGCAGTGACGAAGGCCAAGTTGTGGCCACGGAAGGTACCGTTGTGCTCACCTGGTTTCCACAGATCTAGTTCCGGCTTCATCAGTACCATGGCGAAGGGCAGGCCATAGCCGCTCAAGGATTTGGACAGGGTGATGATGTCCGGGCTGATGCCGATATCATCAAAGCTGAAGAAAGAGCCGGTACGACCACAGCCAGCCTGGATATCATCCAGAATCAGCAGCATGTCGTGCTTGCGGCAGACTTTTTCCAGGTTGCGCAACCAGTCGAAGCTGGCCGCGTTGATGCCGCCTTCGCCCTGAACGGTTTCGACGATAACAGCGGCAGGGTGGTCAACACCGCTGGAGGAGTCGCCTAATACTTTGTCCAAGTACTCGGTGGTGTCGAAGGCATCGCCTAGGTAACCGTCATAGGGCATGGGGGTAACGCCGCCCATGGTGACGCCCGCTACGCCGCGGTGGTGGCTGTTACCGGTGGCAGCCAAAGCGCCCAAGCTTACGCCGTGGAAGCCGTTGGTGAAGCTGATGATGTTCTCGCGACCCTTGATGTTACGGGCAATTTTCAATGCCGCTTCCACCGCGTTGGTGCCGGTGGGGCCGGTGAATTGCATCACGTGATCCATGTCACGAGGTTTTAGAATCGTTTCATAGAAGGTATCCATGAATTCCCGCTTGGCGGCAGTGTGCATGTCCAGGCCGTGAACGATGCCGTCGCGCTGAATGTATTCCATCAGCTTTTCTTTCAGAACGGGGTTGTTATGACCGTAGTTCAGGGTGCCTGCGCCGGCCAAGAAGTCGATGTACTCCTTGCCGTTTTCGTCGTACAGATAACTGCCTTTAGCCTGGTCGAATACCACAGGGAAGCTACGGGCATAACTCATTACTTCCGATTCGTGGCTTTCAAAAATGTCTGTATCCATGGTTCCTGTATTCATGATTCCTGGTCCTCGCTTGAATTCGGGTTGCTGGTTCGGGCTGCGTTTACGCGTCGTCGCGATTGAACGGGCCGATACGTAGCAGGTATTCGTCGTTATGCTCGCCGGCAAAGTGGATGCGCGAGTCGAACAGAATGAATTCTTCCGTTGGCATGCTGCGCTGGTAGGCGAAGCTGCGGAACATGCCCCAAGAGGCTTCGTTGTCGGGGGTGATGGTGGTCTCGATAAACTGAACGTCGGCACTTTCTTCACGTGCAATCAGTTCGGCCAGCATACGCTTGGCTAGGCCCTTGCCCCGGGCTTTCTCATGTACCGCCACCTGCCAGACAAATAATACGTTCTGCTGTTTGGGGGGGATGTAGCCGGAAATGAAGCCGACCAAATCGCCATCCATTTCTGCCGCCACTGAGGTATCAGCAAAGTGGGTGCACTGAAGCAAGTTGCAGTAGACGGAGTTTTCGTCCAACGGCTTACACTCGCTAATCAGTTTGTGAACTCGGCTGCCATCCTGGCTTTCGGGCTTGCGAAAGGTTATGTCATCCGATTTCGTGGTTGATGTATCTGTGTTGTTCGCTTCGTTTGCAGGCATGGTTTCACTTTTGGTCCGTTTTGGAGAAAGAGTTTGCGTTCCGGCGGACATTCATATCTACCGCAGGCTGCGCGCGATCAATGGCTCCCAAGTCCAGCACAGGGGAGGCATCAATGTCGCCAGCGTTCATCATTGCGGCTACGCGCTGTAGGGAGCTTAGAATTAAAGATTGCTCCCAATCTTCAAGGCGGTCAAAGCGTTCAATGAATTCGTCCTGAAGCGGTGTGGGGGCCTTTTTGATGATATCTAGGCCGGCGGAAGTTAGGTGGGCATACACGCGACGCTTGTCTTGTTCGCCGCGTTTGCGGCCCAGCAGCTCCCGCTTTTCCAGGCGGTCGAGAATGGTGGTGACGGTGGCTTGACTCAGTGAAACTTCGTTAGCCAAGTCACCCATGGTCATCTCGCCGTGCGCCGAAATTGCTTGCATGATCAGAAGCTGGGGCGACGTGAGCCCGGAAACTTTGCTCAGTTTGCGAGAGTAAAGGTCCGTGGCGCGAATAATTTGTCGTAATGCGATTAGCACGTCTTCGTGTCTGGCCATTGCCGAAAACTCTCTTGATAACAAAGTAATGTGACCGTAATGAGACATGGTTTGTCTGTAATCACCTTTGAGATGTAAAGGTTTACACCTCCATCAAAGCCGGACAATGACGAATAATCCCTTGCGATAAGTGGGAGGCTATCTTAGAGATAAAACATTTAGATGTCAAAATAAATACCGATTGGTGACGGTGCTATGTTCGGTCGTTTTTCTCTTTTACTTGCAGGGAAGGCCTTTACGGGGAGCCTTGCATCAGGGCAGTCTGTCAGCACAGACGCCAGTGTTTTGGTTGCCAAAGCTCTGCCCAAGTTCCCGTATGCGGGAGCTATTCCGTCGTCGTGTTATAGGCTTTGTCATGATGATTGATTCCTTTCTTCTCGCACTTTCCTGGTTGGACCGCACTCTGGGTGTCATCGAGCGTGTCATTATCGCAGGCTGCATTTTGGTCATGGCGCTATTGATGAGCGTCCATGTGGTCGGGCAGGCCTTATTTGATGAAGGCATACCCGGCACCTACGAGGTGGTGAAAATGCTGATTGTGGTGCTGACGTTCGTGGGGTTGGGGTATGCCGCTCGCCACGCCCGCCATATTCGAATGTCCGCCATCTATGAGCAGCTCAATGGTAAGAGCCGCAAAAGTCTGCAGATGATTATCTGTTTGGGCACGGCAGCGCTGATGTTCTATTTCGCGTGGAAGTCGGGCCAATATGTTTTTGATATTCAGGAGCGTGGCCGAGTGAGTGCCTCATTGCAGGTGCCCATGTGGCTAGTCTATCTGTCGTTGCCGGCGGGCTTTGGCATGGCGGGGATCCAGTACATGCTGACGTTCGCCCGTAATGCGGTGTCGCCGGGTATCTGGCGGTCGTTCAACGAAAAAGAAACTTACGAGGCTGTGCCGCTGGCCGCGGGCAGGGTGGATGATCAGGACGGCCAGCGCTAATGCATGTCCAGGCTTTTGCTGTGAGTACTGCTGAATGAGGGGGTTGCCACTGTGTTAATCATTCTGGCTGTGATCATGCTGGTATTGCTGATGATGGGTTATCCCATGATGGTACCGCTGGCGGTGGGGACATTGTTCATGATGTTCACCGGACTGACCTTTTTTGGCCCGGACCAAGCGGTGACCTGGATGGTCAATGGGGTTGGTAGCTGGGTGCTGGCAGCGGTTCCCATGTTTATTTTTGCGGCGGATATTCTCACCAAGGGGCATACCGCCAACCGGTTGCTGGATCTGGTGGATGCCTTCACTCGGCATTTGCGCGGCGGCTTGCCGATTACCACTGCGGCCTCCTGTGCCGTGTTCGGTGCGGTGTCCGGTTCTACCCAGGCCACCGTTGTCGCTATGGGCGGGCCTATGCGCCCGCGGCTGTTGGCCAAGGGTTATTCTGATAGTTTCGCGTTGGCGCTGATTATTAACGCCAGCGATATCGCTCTGCTGATCCCGCCCAGCATCGGCTTTATTGTGTATGGCGTGGTGATGAAAACCTCTATCGGTGACCTGTTCCTGGCCGGTATTCTGCCCGGCTTGTTGGTGCTGTTAATGTTCTCTGTGTATTGCTGGATTGGCGCTAGAGTTAAAGGTATTGAGCCGGAAGAACGGGCTTCCTGGGGGGATCGATTGAAGGCGATGCGCGGGGCTATCCTGCCTCTGGGCTTCCCGATTCTAGTCGTTGGCGGGATTTATGGTGGTTGGTTCAGTGCGGTCGAAGCGTCGGCCATTGCCGTGGCGTATGCCTTGCTGCTGGAAGTGGTGATTTTCCGCAAGGTCAGTGTCAAGGATCTGGGTGGTTTGGCGTTATCATCAGGGATGATTACCGCAGTGGTATTCATTCTGGTGGCCATTGGCGCTGCGTTTTCGCATACCTTGGGCACCGCCGGCATTCCCGAGAAGCTATTGGGGCCGGCCATTGAATCCATTGGCCAGAACCAAGTGGCGGCATTGGCATTGATCGCCGTGGCGTTCTTTATTGGTTGCATGTTCGTGGATCCGATCGTGGTGATCTTGATTCTGGTGCCGATCTTCAAGCCGCTGATCGAGTCCGCCAATCTTGATCCTATTCACGTGGGGGTTATTGTTACCCTGCAGGCGGCCATTGGTTCGGCTACGCCGCCGTTTGGTTGCGATATCTTTACCGCCATCGCGGTATTTCGTCGCCCTTATCTGGAGGTGATTCGGGGCACGCCACCGTTTATCTTCATGCTGCTGATCGCCACCTTTATCCTTATTCTGTTCCCGCAATTGTCATTGTGGTTGCCGGCCTTGGGAGGCTAATCAATGCGGTCGCTTGGCGTGTTGTGATGCGACTGCGGCCGCAGAGTGGCACCAAAAAGCCCGGCTATTGGGCCGGGCATTTTGGTCAGCAGCTGCGCAAGGAAAAGTTACTCTCCTTTAGCCGCCTTATCAAAGGCGGACAGCAGGGCCCCCAATGATTGCTCACCGCGGGCGCCCACTTCATCAATATATACCTGGCGCACCGGCTTGGCTTTCTCGCGGAAAGCGTTGCGTTGGGCTTCGGTGAGCTCAATGATATTGATGTCGCTTTTGCTCTTGATGGTTTCCAGTCGCTCTTCATTGTACCGGCTCTGGATATCATGACCTTCGCGCACCAAGGTCTTGGTGATGCCGTTGATCATTTTCTGTTGTTCTGCAGACAGGCCATCGTACCAATCGGCATTACCGATCAGGGTGGCCACGAACTGGGACTGCTGCGCGAAGATCATGTAGTCCTGCACTTCGTAGAAGGCCATCTCCTCGTGGGCAAACACTGGTTGAATATTACCTTCTGCCTGCCCTTGTTGCAGAGCGCTATACAGCTCGCCGTAAGCAATGGATGTGGGCGAGGCGCCATAGGCTTTATAGGTGGCACGCAGTAGGCTGTTGTCCATCACTCGGATGCCGAGGTTCTCGATGTCATCCGGTGTTTTCACCGCTTTGTTGCTGGTCCATACCTGATAACCCTCTGGTAGTTCGGCCAGTGGCACCAAGCTGCGTTTGCGGAATGACTCCTGCCACGCCTTGCTCTTCAGAAAGGTGTCGCTGTTCAGGCCTTGAGCGGTTACCCACTGATCGCTGGGCATAATATAGTTCAGGTTGAGCAGTTGGCTTTCCGGTACCGTGCCACCCAGGGCGCCGGAGCCGAAGCCGAGCTGAATGGCTCCACCCTGAATTGCGTCGTACAGAGCGGAATAGCTGGAGCCCCATTTGCCGTAGGGGAGCAGTTGAACGTCAATCGCACCTTCACTTTTTTCTTCCACTAGGGCTTTGAAGCGTTCGGCGTAACTATGCTGAACACTGCCTTCAATTTCTTCTAGGCCAAAACGCCAAGTGTCGGCGTGGACGGTGGTGGTTGTGGCGGCAAGAAAGCCAAAAGTAGCGGCGCATATAAATCGATTAAGTCGCATGCCTTTACCTTGATATTGCTTGTGGGTGCCAGTCACTACATTGCATCGGGGCGGGGCTGTCAAGGGAGCAGCCGGCAAGGCTGGCACCTCAGCAGGCATGATGCGACCATAGGCAATGTTTACAGCGTGTTCAGCCTGAGCGGGTTCCCTTGGCGAATAAGCACAGGCAAAAAGTGATGGAGAGGGGCAAGGCATTGATCAGACAAATTTTGCGTACCGGTGTATTAAGCGTGCTGTTGGCGCTGGCCGCCAGTGTATGGGCGGAGCAAGATGCCAATGTGCCCGTACAAGAACCGAGACCGGAGGCGCAGAGCGAGATCGAGAAGGGCCCCGTGATTTCTCAGTTCCGGGAAAACTGGATTCTCAGTGAATTACGCATCTTGCGCCAGGACATGATGGAATATCGCAACCAGATGAATCTGCTTGTGACTGACCGTGAGTTGGGCGTGGCAGATAAGGCCATGGGCTATGCCACCAATACGGTTACTTATTTCTTTTACCTCATTGCCGGCGCTGCCTCGATCCTTGCTCTGGTGGGTTGGTCCACTATTCGTGATTTGAAAGATAACGTGCGGGTGTACGCGGAAAAAGAAATGGCTCGGCTGACCAGCGAATATGAATCCCGGCTGGCAGATCTGGAGCGCGAGCTGCGCAAAAAATCCCTGTCTATTGCCGAGAACCAGGAAGAAATCGAGCGCACCAATGATATTCATAGCCTGTGGCTCAAGGCCACCAAAGAGCCTAGTGCCCAGGCCAAGATTGAACTCTATGATCGCATCTTGGAGTTGCGCCCGGACGACCCGGAGGCGCTAGCCTGGAAAGCAGATGCTGCCCTAGAGTTGGGTGAGCAGCGCTGGGCGTTGAGTTTGTGTGATCGGGTATTAGAAGTGGATGAAGAGAATCCACATGCTCTCTACCAACGGGCTTGTGCTTGGTCTGGGCTGGGGGAAATAGAGAATGCCTTGACCGACTTGGCTGCGGCCATTCAAACCTCGGAAACCCTGCGCCGGCATGCTCGTAGCGAAGAAATGTTCGAGCCTTTGCGCGAGCTACCGCGCTTCCAAGAACTAGTCAGAAGTGACGAAGATGCGGGCTTATCTGTCTGATAGTCCCTTTCTGTCATGTTGATAGCGAAACCTGAGCCTGGAAATGGTCAATTTGCTGATCAGTTTCTGCTAGACTTGCCCCCCTTGTATGAGCGGGCGATGACGAACAGATTACCGTTTCGTTCACCTGGGCAGCCTTACCTTGGCTGTTTTCAGTGCCCCTATGGAGAATCCCATGACTCGTGACAACGGTGCCGGTAGCACCAAACAGATGCCGGATGTGGCGTCTAACTCCATGGTGGATCATATTCACACCACCCTAGATTGGGTGGGTATGAGTGAGATCCACTTGCCTGCTCGCGTCAGCGATACCTTGGCTGGCGAACGTCCGGTGAGCACTTCTATTCAGGCCTATGTGAATTTGGCCAATGCGGATGCCAAAGGCATTCACATGTCGCGTCTGTTCCTGATGCTGGAAGAGACCTTTGGTGACCATTCGGTCAGTGCGGGCTCCATTGAGCAACTACTGCGTAATTTCTTGCAGACCCATGAGGGCCTCAGCACACGCGGTTTTGTACAGCTCGACTTTGAGTATTCCATGCGCCGCGCAGCCTTGAAGAGCAGCTATTCCGGTTGGAAAAGTTACCCGGTCAGTATTAAAGGCACCCTGTGTGAAGATGGCATGCGCATTGAGTTATCGGTGGAAGTGCCGTATTCCTCTACCTGCCCTTGTTCGGCAGCCCTGTCTCGACAGTTGATTCAGGAGCAATTTCGGAAAGATTTTGAAGAAAGTAAAGTGGACACCGATGCGGTGTTAGAATGGCTTGGCACGGAAGAGGGTATTCTTGCTACTCCTCACAGCCAGCGTTCAATTGCGCAAGTGCGTGTTTTGCTTGATCACAATGTTGGTGATGCCTTTCCTATCACCGCATTGATTGATTCTATTGAAGGTGCTCTGAAGACGCCGGTGCAGACTGCGGTGAAGCGGGTGGACGAGCAGGAGTTCGCGCTGTTGAACGGCCAGAACCTGATGTTCTGTGAAGATGCGGCCCGCCGCTTGAAGACCGCGCTGAACCCGCAGTCGTGTTACAAGGATTTCTGGTTGCGTGTGAATCACCTGGAAAGCCTTCACGCCCATAATGCGGTCGCCATTGTGACCAAGGAAGTGGAGGGTGGTTACCTACCCATTCCTTGATTGAGAAAGGCGGTTGGCAATACGCGGTGCATGCAGCACACAAAAAAAGCCCCCCTTCCCCTGTTGGAAGGGGGGCTTTTTTGTGTTTACCTGACTTATTCTGCGGCCGAGCTTACTCGAAGGGGGGGGCTTCTTGTAGAATAAGGCCTTTCAGAAAATGCGAACCTTTTGAGATATCGCTATTTTCTGGGAAGGTACCCTTCCGGGTAACTCAGAGAATAATTCGCTGATTTAAGTGTTCAGATGAGAGGTGTTCTCCTCTTCTCCCCAGTGCATTGTATTGTCAACCGGGTTTCGCTCATCCACTGATACCGTCGTTATCGTTTATTTCGACTCAGACCTTAAGCTCTCATTCGCTTTTAAAAAAGATCAAAAGGTCACGCTATCTTGGAGGCAGCATGGTGATCTTTGCAGGTATATTGGTGATGGACCAATACAGGTAGTCACTTCGTATTATGCGGTGGGAACGCCGAGGCTTTATTTTACAAGGCCGAACGCAACGTGCTCTTGATGTGCGAATGTTTGAGCGTGGCGAGTCGTCAAAGCACGGGAACGGGCCAAGATTGGTAACGGAATTCAACAGAGTGCAATCTAAGAAAAAATTCACAACCGTAGATATGGCGACAGCTTTAGCATTTTATTACTGCGCCTCTAATCCAAAGCCGCGCATGCTACGAGTGTTATAAATATGAATGAATACCTCCCCCCCACTTTTGTATTGACACCCAAAAATAGCCTTCCGCTTTACAGGGCAGGTGTTTTGGTAATGCTATAATCTGATCTTGAGGTATTTTGGCAAGGCCTTCTCTTAAATGAGATGAGGTTTCGTCATTAAGGCGAGGAATCACGGTGGGGTGAATCAATAATGGGGAAGATCAACTTTGTGGCCGGACAGGTGTTACTGAGTGCTGTTTTTATCTTTTTTTCGGCGCATTCTTATGGCAGTAGTTTCTCATGTCCGTATGGAAAAAAAGCTGCTTGCTTAAATTATGGAGATAGCGCTTGTCCTTCTGATGCGAAATGTGTAAGCCGTGATGCTGTTTGTTTTGATTCCCGTACCTGTGGTTATGATGGTTTCGTATGTAAATCAGAATACGAAGATCTAGGCGATGAGTATGATGATTTGTTGGATGATTGCAAAGAGCTTGCTCATGAGCATGACGATATTATTGATAAATATAATAAATTGCTTAATAGGTATAAAAATAGGGAGTCTGAATATGAAGAGGTTGAGCTCTGCGTTCGCTATGCGACCACTCTAGAAGAAGTAAAAAGCTGTTTTAATGCAGGTTAACTGGGCGTGTCAGGATGTTTATTATCCTCTGAACCTTTTATAAAGAGGACATTCAAATTGTGTGTCACGGTTGACCGCCTTTCCGGCTGATGTGGGCGTGGAGTCTGTTTGGGAAATGGATAGCTCTCTGTCATGGGGTCGATTTTTAGTAACAGCGCTAAAACCTATAAAGTTTTGTCAATGGCTACACCGTGCTCTAGATTACTATGAAAATGCTTCGCAGCAAGACGGTCTGTTACAAAAGGGCTTAGGTAGAAGATTGAAAGATTATTGATGCGAAATGTCTGGGCGCCTTTTCGAGGCGGCCCTCCCGACGTAGATTTGTCGTCAGTGTAATTTTTACAGCCCGACTAGACTGTCGCTAATAAATTGATATGGGGCAGCCCCCGCGGTGTGAGACGGGTGTATGCTGGATCGTAAATTCAACTGAGTTCGGTTTAGCGTATGGGTGTCACCGCGATCAGCTTTCTGTGCGTGCTGGCGTTATTTCTGATTATCGGCATTTCCTCGATCCGGAAAAAACATGAGGACGTTAACGATTATCTGACAGCGGGGTATAACACCCCGGCGTGGATCATCGGGCTGTCTTCCGTGGCCACCAATAACTCCGGGTACATGTTTATCGGCCTGGTTGGCTATACCTGGGTGGCCGGTGTGTCGGCCTTCTGGGTGGCACTAGGCTGGTTAGTGGGGGACTGGTTTGTTTGGCGGGGTTTTCATCGTCGCCTGCGAGAGTATTCGGAAACCCACCCGGTCAATACCATTCCCGCTCTCACCTCCCAGAACCCTGCGTTGGCTTCCAGCCCCCTGCGTATTTTGTCTGCGTTGCTGACCCTAATATTCCTGTCGGTATATGCGGCTGCGCAGCTCAAGGCGGGAAGCAAGGCGTTGCACGTGATGTTTGACTGGCCAATTTGGCTGGGTGCGGTATTGGGTGCGGTCGTGGTGGTGTTGTATTCCTTTGCCGGTGGTTTGCGGGCGTCTATTTGGACTGATGTAGCCCAGTCGTTTGTGATGCTGTTTGGCATGGTACTGCTGTGCATTGTTGCCATGATCAACGTGGGTTTTCCGTGGACGCTGGTCGATGAGCTGCGCAACATTAACCCGGCCCTGCTGGATTGGACCCCGGATAACTTGGCCTTTGGCACCGGTGCTTTTGTACTGGGCTGGGTGGCGGCGGGCATTGGCGCTATTGGTCAGCCGCATATTTTAGTGCGTACCATTGCGTTACGCAGCCCGGACGACGTCCCGGCGGCCCGCAAGGTGTACTTTGCCTGGTACCTGCCCTTTGCGCTTCTGACCGTGACCATCAGTCTCTACGCCCGCGTACTACTCACAGGAGATCTGTCTGATCCGGAGCTGACACTGCCCACCATGGCTCAGGCTTATTTGCCTGATGTGCTGGCCGGCATGGTGCTGGCGGCCATTTTTGCCGCCACCTTGTCCACGGCGGATTCCATGTTACTGTCCTGCTCAGCGGCGATCAGCCAGGATTTGATTCCCCGGTTCGGGCAATCCTATGTCCGAACCAAAATAGCGACCTTGGGCATTACCTTAGTGGTGCTGGTGGTGGCGCTGGCCGCGCCGGCTAATGTGTTTACGCTGGTAGTGTTCGCGTGGTCGTCTCTGGGGGGCACCTTGGGGCCGGTGATTGTGCTGCGGGTGATGAATGCCCGCCTGACTCGGACCACGGCGTTGGTGATGATGCTTGCGGGTTTCACTACACTGATTACCTGGCAGGCGCTTGGTTATTCTGAATCCCTGTATGAATTGTTGCCGGCCCTGGTGGTGTCTTTTGGGGTTTATGCCGTGATGCGGCCTTTCTACCGGAAGGAGGAGTGAATGCCACTGTCCAATCCCGAGCAAGACAAGCGTAAAGCGCTGTATGCGGTAGACCCCTTGGTGCCGCTTGATCAGCTGGATCCCGCCACCGACCTGATCGACCCTGACACCTTGTCCCTGTTGGTGCTGATGGTGTGTGAGGTCCCAGAGGAAAGTCTCGCCCTGTTTCGAAAACGCTTGGTCCCTCCGAGCCAGTTACGCCAGCAGGTGGCTGCGCGAGAAGTGGAGTTGCAGCGTCATATGCTGGATATCACACGAAAGCTGGAATCCATGGGCTATGAAGTGGACTCGCGGGTGGCGCGGGGTAGTAAGACCGGTCAGGTGATTACCGAGGTCGCCGATCGTGAGGCGGTGAATCTGGTCATTCTTCAGCGACGACGACAAAAAAACTGGCAGCGGCTATTGGTTGGTAGTGTTGCAGATTACGTTGCCCGACACATTCGCCAGCCACTGTTGATCATGCCTTATTCATAATGGGGCAATGATTGTGAGGATGAGCAGATGAGCGAATGGGGCTAAGGCTCCTCTCTCCTAACGTGTAGCGCATGACAAACTGTTTTTTTTTGAGCCTTACAAAAAAACGCCCACTAAATAATGGTGGGCGTTTTTGTGCAGCGTGAGTGCTGTGGTGGAATCAGAATCGGCCGTTCAGGCCCAGCCCCACATGAGTGATTTCGTCACCGCTGCGATCCACGAGCCGCATATACTCTAGGTTGATGAACAGGGTCTTGGTGATGGTGAAATCTACACCGAGGCCCAGTGACAGGTCTTTGTAGTTTTCTCCGTCAGAACCACCCAAATCACTCTTCTCGGTGGTTTCCATGTAGGTGACACCGATCAGTCCGTAGGGGCGCACAGGCATGGTGTTGGGGAATTGGCCACGGAAATAGGCGCCGTAGTAACGGTCGATTTCCACGTCAACATTGTTGCTCAGTTCATCTTCATCAATGCCCAAGCCCAGACGCACTTCACCACCAAGGGTCTCATCCTTGTTGATCCAGCTGCCGAATTTGAATTGCAGCGCTTCGGGCTTGGCGCTAGACGTGGTGTTATCAGGTTCAATTTTGCTGCTAATGATATCAATACCAGCAAAACCGCCGGCGTTGGCGACAAGGGGCATTGTCAAAGCCGCGGCAAACAGTACTTTTTTCATGGGTTCTCCCACAGGGTATTAAGTCTCGACGCAATAATAGACTGATTGTAGTGAAAAGTGAGGTCGACGGCGACCAGCGCTGTCTTGGGAGGAAACGGCGGGCTGCTTGCAAAAGGTGAAGAAAATCCCCTGCAAGTAGCCTGCGGTTAGCCGTTTCGACGATTAATGGTCATGACCATCGTCTTCGTCCTCATGGTCTTCTTCGTCATGGTCGGTATCAAGGCCAGCCCAAGCAAGAGCCGCAGGCGGGAAGGTCAAAGGTAGTGATTCTTCAACGCTGCCTTCCTCCAGGTGCACCACGAGGATAAATTGGTTGCCGCTATCGGAAAGATAAACATGTGCGGGCTCACCGGCCACAACCATATGAGTATTGCCCGGCGCGATGGCATCTTCTACGTGCGCATGTTCACTCCAATCGGTTGTGTCAAAGATGCGCAGGTCACCGGCATCATCCAGCAGCACTAGGTGCTCAGCGTGGGGATCAAGGCTATGGTTTTCTAGCGATACGGTGGCGCCTTCGGTCCAATCCAGTTCTTCAGCATCGCCATCTTCCGGATGTATGACGAAGACTCGATCACCGGCATAGCCTATGAAATGGCTCAGTTCGTGATGGCTGTCGAAGCCGCTAATGCGCTCTCCAGCCGCAAGGCCTAGGGTAGCGTTATCCACATGCTCTGCGGTGAATTCCTCACCGTTCTGGTGGACGATCAGGATGCCGTCGTCGCAGCCAAACACAGAATAATCTTCGTTTGAGCCTGCGCCATGTAGCTCTGGGCAGGTTAGTGAGATGGTGTCTTCCTTGTGATAGTGATCGTTGTGCTGATGGTAGACGTCAACGGTTTCCGGGAGGCCGTCGTCGGCGGTGCGGAAGGTGGTGAGCAACACATCGCCACGGGGTTCTGCAACGCCATGGTGAGCGCTGGTTAGCGTTTGGCTGGCTTCGCTGGAGGCCGTTTCCAAAGATTCATCGGTGAGGAGCTCCATCTGGGCCATGACAGCGTTGTCTGCATCGCCATCATAGAACAGAGCGGCCTGTTCACCATGAACCCGAAAGTGGGTTGGTGCCGGGCCAGTCAGCGTTCCTGCGAAGGAGGGAATCACTTCATCCACGTGGTCGTCATGCAAATAGAGGCCGCCATCGATGACCTGTACCTGGTCGTTATCACGCTGTATCGCCAGAACAAAACGCTTGCCCGGGCTGGTGTAGAGTGCGCTGGCATCATAATCCAGGGTCAAGGTGCCGGGCAGCAAGGCATTGGCCTCAAGGTCATACATGTAGAGCTGAGAGCCGTCATCACCAGCGGCAATCACTAAGCGGCCGGGGTGATCACTCTCTGCATGCTCGTGTTCATCTTCACTGCTACCCAGTGAGCTGGAGCCCGTTTCATTACAGCCGACCATGGTAAGAGCGGCAAGCAGGGACAGCGGCAGTGCAGCGTTCTGTTTCAGGTTTTTCATCATGCGTTGCATGGGGTTCTCCATATTCATATTGTTGCGTCCGGCGGAGTAAAGGCGCCGGTACGGATGCCGTTTAACGTTGCGGCTCAAAATTCAATGCGGGTGCCTACGGTGATATTGCGGCCCGGCTCCGGCACGGTGCTGGCTAGGAAAGACGAGTGGTTGAACACTTCTTCACCCAGCAGGTTGTTACCGCGCACATAGAAGGTATAGCGCTGGTTGCCTCGTAGTCGGTAGCTGAGAGTGGCGTTGACCATGTCGTAGGCGGCGGTGCGCTCTTCGAACCCGGAAAGTTGGTCCTGAACGAAGCTGCGATACACTTCCAGTTCACCGTCGAAGTTGCCCAGGTAGCTATTGAGGCGTGTGCCCAGTCGCTTGGCCGGAATGCGAGGCAGGTAGCCGCCGTCATCGAAAGTAGCGCGGACCATATCCCCAAATACGGTGATGCCAACCGGGTCGATACCGTAGTAACTCACGGATGCTTCGGCACCCGTGAAGGTGGCGTCACGTTGGCTGTATTTGATCAGGCGGAAGTCTTCCTGCTGATCCAGAGTGCGGGCATAGATGTAGTTGTTGATACGGTTTTCGAACACGCCCAGATCAAACAACCAATCCCCACGGGTTTTACGTAGGTTCAGGTTGGCGTTGAGGCTGACTTCATCGTCCAAGTCACGTTGTCCTCCACCGCAATCGCTGAGCAGGCCGCATTCATAGGTGTTGGTGGCCAGATGGACCCCCTGTGCATACAACTCTTGGGCGCTGGGTGCTCGGCCAGAGTGGCCTACGGACAGTACTAGCTCGTAACCGGGAACAAAGGCCCAGTTGGCTGCGCCGGAGAAAGACGCATTGTCCGCTGTGACTTTGGCAAGAGCCTGGCCATTGCGTTGGTCCGGTGTTTGCGTCAGGTGCTCCTGGCGCGCCCCCAATTCGAAGGACCATTGTTCATTGAGGACATATTCCTCTACCGCGAATATGGCGATAGATTCAGTTTCGGTTTTCGGCACGAAGGCTTCATGCCCCAGGGAGCTGAAATCGAAGTTGGTGTACTGAAGTCCTACCACGCCGCGCCAGTTACCGAACGGTTTGTGCTCCACTTCCAGCCGGGCGTCTCCACCCTTGTTGGTGAAAGTACTGCCGATGGCCCCTTCTTCGATTTCGTGGTGGCGGTAATCGGTGTGGTTACCTCGAAAACGAATGGCGGCAATGCCAGAGAATGGGTCGCGGTATTCACCTCGAGCATCCACTCGACGGCTGGCCAGATCCACGTAGGGGACAATTTCGCCCTCATGGTCGTGATCATGGCCTCCAGAAGGACAGCTCAAGCTGGTGCCGTTGGCCTCGCACTCTTCAAATTCGTGGCTATGACCGGGCAGCCCGTAGTTATCTCGGCGATAGCTGTAAGCCATGCCGAAGAAACCTTGATCGCCAATCCAGGAGGCTCCAATGCTGGCATTGTCGCTTTCCGCATAGGTGCCTGGGACGGTGAGCTCTTCGAAGCCGTTTACTTCGTAGTCCTCCGCATCGCGACGGCTACCTTCCACCCGAAATACCAAATGGTCGGTAGCGGAAACGGTGATGCCTGCAGCGGTGGCGTTCTCATCGGCCACGCTGTTGGCTCGGATTGCCACGAAACCTTCCACCTCTTCTAGAGGCCGTTGAGTGGGAATGCGGTTGTCTAGCACATTTACAATGCCACCGCTGGCGCCGCTGCCATAAAGCAGAGTAGATGGGCCGCGTAGAACCTCGATCTGGCGAGCCAGCATGGGGTCTACAGTGATGGCATGGTCTGGTGAAATGCTGGAAGCATCCAGCACCTGGGAGCCGTCACTGAGAATACCTATGCGTGGGCCCCCTTGGCCACGGATCACCGGTCGACTGGCGCCACCACCGAAGGTGTCGCTGTGGACTCCGGGCTGGTTTTTCAGGGTTTCACCGAGGGTGTCCTTGTTCTTCTGAGTGAGGGTTTGTTGATCCATCACCGAATAGGGTGTGCTGGAGCTGCTGCTTCCGAGCGGCAGGGCGGACACGTCCACTTGTTTTAGCTCGTGAGCTTTTTCTAGGCCTGCACTGTTGTTTTCAGCTTCAGCCAATACTGCCGTGGGTGCCAATAGGGCCACGGCGACGCATCCGGAGAGGGTCTGGCGTCGAAAAGTCATAACTACCTCTGTCTCTAGCATTCATGCAGGGCATGAGTAAAAGGGCGCAGCTGGATTAAAGGGGCTGGCCGGACTCATGCCGGAAACACGTTCTTTCCTGAAGGCAGCCAAGCACAGCAAATGCCACTCGAGTAGAGAAGCAAGGTGGTGTGCCATCGTGATCAGGTGTTAATAACGGGAATCAGACAGAGAAAGGAGGGCCGCGAGGCGGGTAGGGGTTGCGCTCGTAGCGGTTTGCCACGGTGGTGGCGGGGGCAAGCGGAACGGGCGCTGTGTGTGTGGAATCTAGCACGTTGTAGGCGCTGGGCAGAGCCAGCATGCCGTGGCCATGGGTACAGACCTGGCAATCGGCGGAGGCTAACAGGTCTGTGGTGGGGCTGTGCTGTCCTGCGTCAATGTGGGCGGGGGCGTGCCATGCCAGTATTAATTGGACAAGAAACAGCCCGACAACCAGCGGTAAAACCAGCGGCAAAGAGTGCCCGCGACGGTATGGGCTCAGCATGGCCGCGATCACTGTGAGTGATCCTCGCTGTGATGGTTGCATAGCGGGGTGCACTGATGCTGTTCCTGGTCAGGCTCGGCGCCAGGCACATAGTCAAAGCCGCCTGGGTGCCAAGGGTGACACTTGCACAGCCGTTTCGCTGCCAGTGCGCTGCCGCGCAGGCTGCCATGGGTCTCTACCGCTTGCCGTGCGTATTCCGAGCAGGTCGGGTAGAAGCGGCATTGGTTGCCTATCCAAGGGCTCAACACCTTCTGGTACAGCCAGATGGCGCCAAGCAGAAGCGATTTCACGGGAACAGCGCTGCCTGTCATTAGTTGTAAAAGAGCATGATAAAGGCATCGGGTACGCAGATACCAGCGCTGTTCCATGACGCTAACAGGGAGGGTGATAAGAAAGTGCTGCGCTATAATGATGATATAGGCAAAGCACGTAACCTCAGTACCAAGGTAGGGAAGCCCATGAGAAAAGTGATCGGCCGGGCTATCGAGGTTTTCTTGGCTGACCCGAACACATTGTTGCGCTTTTTCGATAGGTGGGCACACTTTTAACATGGCGTCTAGATTCCGAGCGCGTCTGGGGGCTGAGTACGCAAGGAGCGTTCAGTAGTAGATTAAAGGTAAAAGGAAGCCTGTGCTTATTTTCCTAGCCTTTCATGTGCGGGAATGGTTGGTGCGGGCTATTAAACAATGGCGGGATCCCCGCAGAAACATGTCTGACATGGGCAGTAGTGAGTGCTGCTGCAATGCCAAGCTGGAGGCAGTGAAGCGTTACCCGTAGTTGAAAGGGGACATCTTGGCGCAGAGTCACCGGCCTTGGGTCGCCATCGGCTGTACTGGTAATTGGGGCCAATCTCTTGCCGGCGCTTGTTTGCCTGCGCGCTTGCAGGATACTGAAGTCAGTGTGGATGGATAATCTATTTGTGTTGAAGAGAAAAGTAAGGAGAAGGCCTTTGCAAGCGATGTTTGTGACGTTGTTGTTCACCTTCCTAATGCTGCTGAATCCAGCTTGGGCGGCAAGCTGGAAAATAAGCCAGGAAGGCGAGGTTCGAGGTGATGTTACGACTTATGTGCGGGATGTTTCCAACAGTCCGGTCAAAGCCTTCAAAGGTATTGTTGAGGTTGAGGCATCCGTTACCTCGGTGCTGGCAGTCATTACCGCAGTGGATACTTTACCTGAGTGGATTTTCCAGAGTCAGAGCGCCAAGCGGCTATCAATGGAAGGGCGCGAAGAAATTTACATGCGCTTTAACGGCATCTGGCCGGTATCGGACCGTGATGTGGTGCTGGCCAACACGCTTATCCAGCACGAAGAAACCGGCTCAATTACCTTGCACAGTGTCAATGCCGACAGTGTCAATGCCGAAGGTGTGCTAGGTAAACAGAAAGGTTATGTGCGTATCCCTGCATTAGATAACAAGTTCATTATTACGCCCATGGATAATGGTTGGGTGCGGGTCCAGTTCGAAACCTTCATGGATTTGGGCGGCAGCGTACCGGTATGGTTGACTAATTTGGTGTCCACCAAGGCGCCATTGGAAACTCTGGAAGGTTTGAAGGCGCAGTTGGAAAAGCCACGCTTTGCCAATGCCACCCGAAAAGATTTGCCAGCCCTGCCGGGTATGGACGAGCTGATGCTGGAAGACTGATCTTCGCCAAGAATGGCCGTCTCGGGGCGGCCTTTGGCCTATGCCAGCTATATAGCTTTATTGCCTGTGAGTTTCTGGTTGATAGATGCGATAGCCCGTTATTGAGTTTTGACCGAAAGAGGCTGCGCCCAAGCTATGCTCTAGGCGCGGCCTCTTTCGTTTCAGATAATAAAAATCTGTTTTTCTCGTTGGCTAAGAGCAAGCCGCTTGGCGCTATCTTTCATCGACTCCAGCGGGTGCCTTCGCGGGTATCTTCCAGTTGAATACCTGCTTTGGTGAGTTGCTGGCGGATTTCATCGGCGCGAGCGAAGTTTTTGTCTTTCTTGGCTTGGGTGCGTTCTTCCACCAGGGCGTCGATGGCATCGTTGCTGAGGCCATCTTCGCTCACGTTCTTGTTCTGGAACCAGGCGGTGGGCTCTACGGTGAGCAGGCCGAGCAGGTCGGCGGCGGCCAGTAGTTCGGCTTTCAGCTTGGGCTTGTCGTCAAGCTCGGCCTTGTTCAGTTCACCGGCAATAGCGTGCAAGGCGCTGACCGCTTCGGAGGTGTTCAGATCGTCCTTAAGAGCGTCGAGTACCGGATGGTTGTCCGGCAGTTGATAGCCTGCTTCTGGTGCAACGGTTTCACCGCGACCGAGCAAGGCGTAATAGAGCGTATCCAAGCCTTTTTCTGCATTATCCAGTACATCGGCAGAGAAATTCAGCGGCGAGCGGTAGTGGCTCGATAGTAACGCGAAGCGCAGCGTTTCGCCGTGGTACTGGGTGAGCAAGTCGCGGACCAAACGGAAGTTGCCCAAGGACTTGGACATCTTTTCGCCGTCGATGTTGATGTAGCCGTTGTGCAGCCAGTAACGCACGTAGTCGGTTCCGTGGGCGCAGCAGCCTTGGGCAATTTCGTTTTCGTGGTGCGGGAAGATTAGATCCTGGCCACCACCGTGGATATCAATTACATCACCCAGGTGCTTGTGGATCATGGCGGAACACTCGATGTGCCAGCCAGGGCGGCCACGTCCCCAAGGGGAGTCCCAGCCGGGCTGTTCATCGGTGGACGGTTTCCAAAGAATGAAATCGCCGGGGTGGCGTTTGTAGTCCGCCACTTCCACCCGAGCGCCAGCAAGCATGTCTTCCAGTTTGCGACCGGAGAGCTTGCCGTAGTCGGGCATGGATTCCACCGCGAACAGCACTTGGCCATCGGCTTCGTAGGCGTGCCCTTTTTCTACCAAGATAGCGATCATCTGGATCATCTCGGGGATGTGATCGGTAGCCTTGGGAATGATGCTTGGGGTTTTGGCATTCAATGATGCCATGTCGTCGGCAAAAGCTTGGGTAAAGCGTTCGGTGAGGGTGCTGATCGCTTCGCCGTTATCCGCTGCCGCCTTGATGATCTTGTCATCAATGTCGGTGATGTTACGGGCGTAGACCACGTTCGGGTAGAGCCGTTGCAGTAACCGGTACAGAACATCAAAGACCACCACCGGGCGAGCGTTGCCAATGTGGACGAAGTTGTAAACCGTGGGGCCGCACACGTAAAGGGTGATGCGGTTAGGGTCCAGCGGAATGAAGTCGTCCTTTTTGCCGGTGAGGGTGTTCTGCAATCGTAAGGTCATTTGCCGTACAGCTCTTTGGGGTCTTTGATGGGGGCTTTGTCGATAGTCACGTTGTTGGCGTCGGCTTTCCAGTAGAAGCAGTCGCGGCGGCCGGTGTGGCAAGCGGAGCCGGTCTGGTCCACTTTCACTAGCAAGGCGTCGCCGTCGCAATCAATGCGCAGTTCTTTCAGCGTTTGTACTTGGCCGGAGGATTCGCCTTTACGCCATAACTTCCCTCGCGAGCGGGAAAAATAGCAAACGCGTCCCGTGGCCAGAGTCTCTTCAATGGCCTCGCGATTCATCCATGCCATCATCAATACTTCGCCACTATCGTGCTGCTGAGCAATGGCTGCCACTAGCCCGGCGTCGTTGAACGCCAAGTTGTCGAGGGCTTCTTTGAGGGAAATCTGAAAGCCTTCGGGCTGTTGTTCGTTGTGTTTGAACATGACGCCTCCAGGGCGTTTCTATTCAGGATGTAGGCGCCCCTCTTGAGGGGCGAACCTGCTTGCGAAAGCTTTCCCGAGCACAGTTCGCACCTTGAGGGATACTCTTACCAGTGGCGCCGGGTCAGATCGGTAAGCGTGTTGCTTCGGCCAAGGCCGCCACGGCTTCGTCCAGATCTACGGTTTCGGTGGCTTGGGAGCCAAGGTTACGAATAGCGACTTGGTTGTGTTGTGCTTCCTGCTCGCCAATTACCCAGATACGTGGGGTTTTGGCGCGGGAGTGCTCACGGACCTTGAAGCCAATCTTCTCGTTACGAATATCCAGCTCTGCCGGTATCCCGGCGGCAACCAGTTTCTGCTGCACGGTGGTGGCATACTCGTCGGCGGAGTTGGTAATGGTGCAAACCGCCACCGGCCGCGGCGCTAGCCACAGGGGTAGGTGACCGGCGGTGGACTCGATCAGGATGCCGAGGAAGCGTTCCAAAGAGCCCAGAACAGCACGGTGCAACATGACTGGGCGCTGGCGGGAGCCGTCCTCGGCCACGTATTCGGCATCCAGGCGATCGGGCAGCACAAAGTCCACCTGCAGGGTGCCGCACTGCCAGTCACGGCCAATGGCGTCACGGAGCACGAACTCCAGTTTTGGGCCGTAGAAGGCCCCTTCACCCGGGTTAAGCTCGCATTCCAGGCCCAGGGATTCCACCGCCGAGCGCAGTGCGCCTTCGGCTTTGTCCCAGGTTTCGTCGGAGCCGGCGCGGTTATCCGGGCGGTCCGAGAATTTGATACGGAACGAGTCGAATCCAAAATCTGCGTAGACTTCGCGCAGCATCTTGATGAAGCCGGCGGTTTCTTCGTTAACCTGCTCTTCGGTACAGAAGATGTGAGCATCGTCCTGGCTGAACGAGCGGGCTCGCATCAGGCCATGTAGGGCGCCGTGGGCTTCGTTACGGAACAGGGTGGTGAACTCTCCCAAGCGAATGGGCAAGTCTCGGTAGCTGGTGATCCCCTGTTTGAAGATCTGTACGTGGCCGGGGCAGTTCATCGGCTTCACGGCCATTTCTTTGTGGTCGTGGGTGCAGACGGTGAACATGTCTTCGCCGTATTTGTCCCAATGGCCGGATTGTTCCCAGAGAATACGATCCATCATTTGCGGAGTGGAGACTTCTTCATAGCCTCCTTTTTCCATTTTTCCGCGGATGTAATTTTCCAGGTTTTTGCGCATGCGCCAGCCCTTAGGGTGCCAGAACATGCTGCCTACCGCTTCTTGTTGGATATGGAATAGACCCATTTCCTTGGCCAGTTTACGGTGATCGCGTTTTTCCGCTTCTTCAAGCTGTTTGAGGTAAGCGTTCAACTCTTTCTTGTCGCGCCAGGCGGTGCCGTAGATGCGCTGTAGTTGCGCCTTGTCAGCATCGCCACGCCAGTAAGCGCCAGCGACCTTAGTCAGTTTGAAGCCATCGCCCAGTTTGCTGGTGCTGGGCAGGTGCGGGCCACGACACAGGTCGATGAAATCGCCCTGGCGATAGAGGCTCACTTCTTGATCGGCGGGCAGGTCACGGATGATTTCGGCCTTAAATTCTTCACCTTTTTCCAGGAAAAAAGCGACAGCCTCATCTCGATCCCATATTTCACGCCTTATTTCCTCATTGCGGCGCACAATCTCTAGCATGCGCTTTTCAATGGTTTTCAGGTCATCCGGTGTGAACGGTATGTCCCGATGGAAGTCATAATAGAAGCCGTTGGCAATGGTTGGGCCAATAGTCACCTGGGTGTCTGGAAACAGCTCCTGCACGGCTTGGGCCATAACATGGGCGGCATCGTGACGAATAAGCTCTAGGGCTTCGTCGGTATCTCGGGTGATGATTTCCACCGTGGCGCCGTCGTCGATGGGCAGATAGACATCAATCAGGTTGCCGTTGGCTTTAGCGGCCAAAGCTTGCTTGGCGAGTTTTTTACTGATGCGACCGGCAATTTCCAAGGCGGAGACCGGCTGCTCAAACTCCATATTTGCCCCATCGGGCAGTTGATAGCTCACACTCATGAGTGACAAGGGATCCAGGTGGTTGGCTCAGAACCGGAAGATGGTAGGCAATCAGGCCCTCCGCATCAAGGTGCGGCGACGATTAAACAGGGCTCGATTTAGCCGGCGTGATTGCGATTGACGGGAATTAAATGGCCTGTCGCATAGAGTTTTGCCTGTTCGCGGGCTCCCGCCTATGCTTGGCGGGCAGGCATAGGCGGAATAGATGATAGAGAGACCGATGAGAGTCCAAGGATCAACCCGATGGAGCGGGATAGCTCATGACACCACCCTCTACAGATGCGACAAATGACGGATAGTGAATCGTTGCCACGTTTGTTGCGGGTCGCGCAACATCTCAGTGAGCAAAAGGATGTGCCGCGCTTGCTAAGTGCGCTGCTCAAGGAAGTACGCCACCTGTGCCACGCGGACACCGGCTGGGTATGGTTGTATACCGATGGCCGGCCGCAGGCCGGCTTGAATTGTCTGTGCCATGATGCCACCGGTGAAAGCGATGAAATAAAAGAGAGACCTCACTGGTTCCGCCCATTAGGCAATGACGCTGATGGCGGTATTGTAGAGCAGTGTTTTACCGCCGGAGAACCTCTCACCGTCGCGTTGACGCAAACTCGCCTTGGCGAGGTTGATCAGAAGTTGCTTGCCGAACTGGCTCCGCAGGCCAAAGGACTGCAGCTTTGGCCATTATATAACCATGAAGGCCTTGTTACTGGTGTGCTGCAATTGGCCTATGACAAGCCCGTGCCGCGCAACTTGCAGCGTTTGGGCGGAAATGGTCATCTGATGTTCCAGTCGCTGCTGACCTATGGCGGCATAGCCTTGAGTAACCTTAGCCAGGTACAGGAGCTAAAGGATTTGCTGGATGCCTTTATCAAGGTGCTGGCCCAGGCCATTGATGCGAAGAGCTCCCATACCAGTGCCCACTGTCAGCGAGTGCCGGTCATTACAGAAATGCTGGCCCAGGCGGCCTGTGATGATCAGATACTGTTTCCTGATTTTTCACTGGATGAGGATGGTTGGTACGAGCTGCATGTGGCCGCTTGGTTACACGATTGTGGCAAGTTGGCGACACCGGATTCGGTGCTCGACAAGTCCACTAAGCTGCACACACTGCATGATCGGATTAATGAGGTGGCCAGTCGCTTTGCAACTTTACGTGCGCAGATTCAGTTTCGTTATGAAAAGGCCAGCCTACTTAATCCAGCCGATGAGCCTGCCAGTCGCCTGCGCATGGAAGAGGATATCGGCGTACTGAAAGAGGAATTGGCTTTTCTTGAGCGAATTAACCGAGGTGGTGAGGCCATGGCGGCGGTGGACCAGCAGCGGGTGAAGGAGATCGCGGCGCGTACTTGGACTGATGTCTGGGGGCAGGAAAAGCCGTTGCTCAGCGACGAGGAAGTGTACAACCTGTGTATTGCGCGCGGCACGCTGACACCAGAGGAGCGACAGATTATAAATGGTCATATGGATGTGACCCTAGACATGTTGGGCTCGCTCCCTTTTCCCCGCAAGCTTAAGCAGGTGCCGGAATATGCCGGTGGCCACCATGAGAAAATGGATGGCACCGGCTTTCCGCTTGGACTCACCCGAGAGCAGATGTCGGTCCCCGCTCGCATCATGGCCATCGCTGATGTGTTCGAGGCACTGACGGCTAAGGAACGCCCTTATAAAACACCACTCAAACTCAGTGAAGCGCTAGGTATCATGCAGCGAATGCGCAATAACAATCATTTGGACCCGGATCTTTACCAGCTTTTCATTCGCTCACGGGTGTGGCGCCAGTACAGCGAGAAGCATCTAGACCCAGTGCAGTTGGATGTGGACGATGGCAGTCAATTTTTATGAAGGGCTTTTTGTAGATGCGCCGTTGGTGGCGCTCACAAAACTGCCATCCCATTCGTCTTTGAGGTTTTCTGTGCGTACTCTTTTTTTTGTATTGCTTTGCTTGTTGTCTTCTTTGTCCATAGCGAATGACTGGTTGTTGTCATTGGAAGGTCAACGGACTCAAGGGGCGTTGTTGCGTGGGCAGGTGGAGCGAGGTGTGACGGTGCGGTTTGACGATCGCACGGTGCGGACCACTGATGAGGGTTTTTTCGTTATTGGTGTAGGCCGTGATGCTGATTTACAACAGACGTTGGTGCTGGAAAAAAACGGTGAACAACAACAAGTTCTCGTGACGCTGGATAAGCGTGAGTATGCGATACAGCGTATCGAAGGGGTGCCTAAGCGCACAGTAGAGCCTCCACCGGAGGTGGTGCTAAAACGCATTCGTAAAGAAGTCGCCGAGATCAAAAAAGCACGGAATACAAACTCAGACTTGCTCGCGTTTCTGAGTGATTTTCAATGGCCTCTTACCGGGCGTATCAGTGGGGTGTACGGCAGTCAGCGAGTTTATAACGGCAAGCCTGGTCGGCCGCATTATGGTGTGGATGTGGCTCGGCCCTCGGGCACCGTGGTGGTGGCGCCAGCGGATGCGGTGGTGACGTTGGTGCAGAAAGATAATTATTACTCTGGCGGCACCCTGATTATGGACCACGGTTATGGGGTGTCGTCCACCATGATTCACCTTAGCGAAGTTTTGGTGAAAGAGGGGCAGACGGTCAAACAGGGCGAGCAGGTGGCGAAGGTGGGCGCATCTGGTCGTGCCACCGGGCCACACCTGGACTGGCGCCTGAACTGGTTCGAGGTCAAGTTGGACCCGGTTACTATTGTGCCGCCGATGAAGTAACAACCCTATTATTAGAGCGAAAAAAATCGAGTTTGTGGTGTTTGCTTTGAGAAAACATAACGGAAGTTATATTGCGTTAATGTGCCCTCACGTATCCGACTGTTGCAGATACATTTTCAGCGCTACGGCATTGTTGTGAGCTTCGTCTTTAGCACCATAAACTAGCGTAAGGCCGCTGGTTTTGGCTTTTTTTCGTAATGCATGTTGTGTTTCTTTCTGCATGTTTTTTTGTAATTCATGGTGATATTTCTGGTAAAACGCGGCCCACTTTTTAGGGTCGTGATCGAACCATTTTCGCAACTCATCAGAAGGGGCTAATTCCTTGTTCCATTCGTCTATTTTCAGGTCCTCTTTACTGACGCCTCGTGGCCATATTCGGTCGATGAGAAGCCGATAGCCATCATTGGGTGCCGGCTTTTCGTAGGCGCGTTTGCAGTGAATGTTAATTTGCGTTGAAGACATGTCTGACCTCCCTAGACGGATAGCGGTTGTCTTTTTTTGAAGTAACGGTATCAGGTTTTGTTGCGGTGTTGTTCGCTGGTCTGGCAGTGCTGGGGGCAGGCACTGGAGCCGTGAGGGTGAACATATTGGGCGAGGATATAGACGGCGCCCCACAGGGATGCGGTAACCAAGAGAAGGAGAACAAGGCTGGGTAGCGGACGAATACGTTCGCGTTGTGGTGTTTCTTGCCTAGTCGGTGGTGACATGGAAGACCTCCGGTCAGCGTGAATCCCTGTATAACGCGGCAATGCGAATATGTACCTCGTCGAGCAGTGTATCGATGCGCTGCTGCACACTGGTGATCGCGTTGATCTGACTGCACGATTGGCCGCAGAACAGTGCCATGTCGTCGAGTTTCCCCTGGGCGCCCGTTAACGGTGAATCGGTGGAAAATAGATAAATCGGTTGCCCGTCCTGTTCGCCGATACAGGTATCCGGGTCGGCTTCATCGTAATCGCCTCGAGTGACGGCGTTGCTGAGCACGCGGACCGGCGCGGGTTCATGCCAGTTACGAGAAAAGCGCGTGGTGTAAACGGTATCGTCGGCGCGGGCATCAACGATGCGTTGTTTGTGGTGCGAGTGCGCATTGGCTTCATGGGTGGCAAGGAAAGCGCTGCCCAGGCTGACGCCCTGCGCGCCCATGGAGAACGCCGCCAGCATGGCGCCGCCGCTGGCAATGCCGCCGGAAGCCACCACCGGTACGTCGCTATTGGCGACGACCTGGGGGAGCAGTGACAAGGTGGCCGTGGTGCCACGAACATGGCCGCCGGCTTCGTGCCCTTGCACGATCAAGACATCGGCGCCTGCGGATTGTGCCAGGTCTGCATCGCGCTGGTTGCCCACCTGATAGATCACCTGCTTGCCTTCTTGTTTCAGGTATTGCACCAGGCCGGTATCCACATCCCAAAAGAACACAAAAGCGTCTACCTGTAGCGCCAGGCAAGTGGCAACTTGGTCCATCAGCAGACGCCGTTCTGTGGCGGCGGGAATCAGGTTAACCGCAAACGGGCCATCGTTGATGGCACGTAGTGCTTCCACTTCCTGGCGAATGCGTTCCACGGGTTCACGGACCATGCCCAGTACGCCGAAGCCACCCGCCTGGTTTACCGCCGCCGCCAATTGATGGCGAGACACGCCGCCCATGCCTGCCAGCATGATAGGCAGTTCGCAGCCCAGGGTATGCAGCAGAGGGGTACGTAGTGGCTTAGGAAGCATCACCATTGCCAGATCTGATCCACGCTTTCATATAGGTTGACCAAGCCTTGGCGACTGACTGCCTGTACACCGTCGAGCAGGGTTTGGCGATCCAGGCCTCGCTCTTCCAGGTCTTCGGTAACCGCGAAAACGGGCACGCCACTGTGCAGTAGGTTACCTATATCTCGCGGTAGGTTGGCGGGTTGGGTTTGTGCCCACCCGGCAATCGTTAAGGCCGGTTGTGTTTGGTGCTGAGTGGCGTAATACACGGCATGACCGCTGAGTAGAACGGTTAAATGACCACCGGCACCGCGCATGGATTGGGTAAGCCAGAGAATGGTGTCGTCCTGCTCTTCGGTAGTGGTACGAAATGCCTGATCAATAACTTGTAGGGCTTTCATGGCTTACCTCGTGCCAATGGTGAGAGTGTTGAAGGCCTTGCTGGCGTAGCGCCATAAATCCGGTGGGCCGCCTCGCCCGCAGCCGTCGATCACGTCGTTAACGCCGCGTTCGTCTACACACAGCCCACAGTTGATCCACTCGAAGGTCAGCCCTTTGTCAGTGGCTTTTTGTTGCAAGGCGGCAACCCAATCTTTACTCAGCGGGTGGGATTCTTCTTCACGGTTGAGGCCGTGTACGGCGTTGCCATGGGGGGCTTGTTTGGAAAAAGACAGAGCGACAGCACCTTCGTAGGCAAACACGCGAACGTTAGCGTTTTTTTCCAGCGCGGCGTCCAGCAGTCGAAAAAATGTTACCGTGCGTTCACTCTCGAACGGTGGATCCATGAATGCAAAGGTCAGTGTTTTGCTATTACTCATGATGACTCCAATGACTCAATTCCAGATGACTTTTTCGCCGTCGAGCAGGGCGTCGATAACGGTGTCGAGACTGCTGCTGGCAATGCTTTCTTTCAGGTCCTTCTCCAATATTTGCCGTTGTTTCAGAGAAAAATTATCGGCCAGCACCGGTACGCCCCATTTCAATAGCTTGTCGAAATGCACACTGCGCGCGCCTTTGTGGGCCGGGGTTACCCCGTTTTGTACCAGTGCAGGCGCACGTTATGCCCGGCATCGTAGAGTTGGCCGGCAAGGGCGAACTGGTGCTCGGTGCGGACCTCAGTGAACGGGTCCTGGCTTTGGATAAACAAGTAATCGGACATGGTCACTCCTGATTCAATGGGGCTGGAGGGCAATGGGGTGCGCATCTGCCGGGTTGTTATTGAGTGGGGTGTTATCACGTTCGCAATCGAGTTGCTGACTGCGAATGAGGAAGTCACCAAACGATTCGCCACACTCTCTTTGCTGGGCAAAGGCTTCGAACAACGGAGCAATCAGGTCAATGAAAAGGCTTTCATTGACGTTGCTGGCGTACAGACGGTTGAGTCTGTCGCCGTTAAAACTGCTGCCCAGGTATAAGTTGTAGAGTCCCGGAGCGCGGCAGTTAGGGCAATTTCTGCGAGATAAGGGCGAGCACACCCGTTTGGGTAACCGGTTACGCGCAAGGTGATCGGTACTTGTCTGAGGCCGTATTGCTGTTTGAGGCGATTAAACAGATCAAGCGGGTCTGACATGTAGCGTTCCGCTTCGGCCATGGCCAAACCGCAGGTGGGGAAGGCTACGCAACTGAGCATATGGGCGGCTTGCAGGTCGGGCTTGAGCCGCTGGCTCAGACCTAAATCGTCCAGTCGCCAGCTGATCTGTTCCCGTTCGTGTTCTTCCACGTGGGTCAGCAGCAGGTTCTGGTTGGTGGTCATGCGGATACGTCCGCCGAACTGCTGGAAAAACCCTCCCAGTTGATCTCGCAGGGCGCCATCGACACGGCCATTTTCAAGATGCCGCTGCCCTCGGCAATCAGGATGACCGGAATGTGCGGGTCATCGGGCAAATGGAAGCGGGCGTTGCGGTGCGGATAAATGCGCACGGTGTCACCGGGTTCCAGAGTGAGCAGGTATTGGGAGGCAATGCCGCTTTCCTGCCGACCGGCAATGTCGTAGCGATACGCTTTCACGTTCAAGTGCAGCTCATCGTCGATGTGCTCCAGGCTGTTGGCCACATCGTACAAGCGCGGTTGCAGCGGGCGCAGGGCATCGACCAGGGCTTGCGGGTCCGGTGTGGCGGGCGCCTGACGTAGCAGATCCAGTACCTGGACGGTTTTCAAATATTGCCGCTGTGCCTTGCTGGGGGCTTTCAATTGCTGTTTCAGAATCGGGCTATCACTCGGCTGCGCCCACTGTTCCAAAAAACGGGTGCTGGGGATGGTCAGGTCTTGATGCTGGCGGAGTGCTTGCACCAATGGCATGGATTCGTCCTGAACAATGACCGGCGCCTCTCCAGATAGATGGCAGGCATCCAGCACGGCGGCGACCAATGCCGGTGGGTTGTCGGCGAGTACCCCGACCGCATCCCCAGGGGCGAGGGAGAAGTCCGGGGATTTCAACGCCAGCTCCAGATGATGGATTGGCGTGGTCCGCTGCGGGTGGCTCAAGTTTAGGTTTTCCAGTACCTCGACACTGAGCGGATGCCTTTTGCTGTAGGTCAGTGCGGAGTGGGCGGGCGCACTCGTTATCGTGGATGTGGCTCCACGCTGATCGCTACGGGGCAGCTGCTCGCGTACGGCTTTACCCCAGCGGGCAGCGGGTTCGTCAAAGTCTACGTCGCACTCCTGACGCGGGTGCAAGCGCGTGCCGCCCAGCGCTTCCAGTCGCTCATCCAGCTGCTGGCCGGTGACACAAAAGTGCTCGTAGCTGCTGTCGCCCAGTGCCAGTACCGAGAACTGCAGGCCTTCCAGGCGCGGTGCATTATCGGCCATCAAGGCGTCGTAAAAAGGCACCACGGGTTCGGGAGGGTCTCCATCGCCGTGGGTGCTGCAAATAAGCAATAGGTGTTTGCGTTTGCTGAGTTGTCGTGTCCGCAATTTGGCCAAGTCTTGCACGTCCACGCGAATGCCTTGCTGGAGGGCCTGTTCGGCCAGCACTTGGGCGATGCTCTCACTGTTGCCGGTTTCGCCACCGTAGGCGATAAGCACGGCATTACTTGGGGTGGGGGCAGCCTGTGGAGCGGCCGCCGGCGCGCCGGCAGCCAAGTAGCCACTGAGCCAGAGGGCTTGGCGTTGATCCAATAGGCCTAGCAGTTGTTGAACCTGTTGCCACTGAGGGGCGGAAAAGGGGGTTGTCGTTTGCGGAGGCGTCATGGAATGGGGCGCTCTGGTTATTACCATGACAATGAGTATGAAGGCTCTTTTTTATAGGAAATTATGAAATATAAGGGGATTTAATATCGAAAATGTTGATATAAGTTTGGTTTGAGCTTGTGTGAGGAGCCCCCATTGGATATTGATCTGGCCCGTACCTTTTTGGAAATCGTTCGCACCGGCAGCTTTATGGCAGCGGCGGATCGGTTGCACATAACCCAAACTACCGTTACAGCGCGGGTGCAGAACCTGGAAGGGCAGCTGGGGTGCCGGCTGTTTGTGCGTAACCGCAGCGGGGCGACGCTGACGGATCACGGAGAGCGGTTTGCCAGCCATGCCAGCCAGCTGGTTCAGACCTGGGAAGCTGCCCGCAGGGAGCTGCCGTTACCGCAGGGCGCTGAATCAGTGCTGACATTGGGGGCGGAGATCAGCCTGTGGAATCCACTGCTGCTCAACTGGCTATCGGCGCTGCGGGAGGTGTTGCCGGATGTGGCTTTGCGTATTGAGGTGGGCGAGCCCCGTTCATTGCATGAGCGGCTGGAGCAGAGCGTGCTGGATGCGGTGCTGGTTCATCAGCCGGATTACTGGCCCGGTATGCAGGTGGAGCAGTTGCTTGAAGAGAAACTGATTCTGGTCCGCACCCCCCACACGGCGGAGCCCTATGTATATGTGGATTGGGGGGCGCATTTTCGCCAGCAACACGATGTGGCGCTGCCGGAAAAGGCCCGTGCCGGCCTAACTATGGATTTGGGGCCGCTGGCGATTCAGTACCTAGTGGCTAATGGGGGTAGTGGCTATTTCCGAACCCGTGTTGCTCAGCCATATTTGGAAAACGGGGCGCTGATTCGCGAAACCGACGCCCCCGAGTTCAGTTACCCGGTGTTTCTGGTGTATTCCCGTGCCAGAAAAAGCGTGCAGCTGGAAAGTGCCTTCTCTGTGTTGCAGACCACACTGGATGATCAGCCGCAGTGGTAACAGTGAGATGGCGCTGGGGTGTGAGGATTATAGTGTTTCTGCGCGCCGTTCTATGAGAAACCGCTCTTAAGTGAAAATTCGCGAAAATAATTTTCTCAATAATGAAAACGCCGCTTTCTTTTTTGAGGCTTGCTATATTTATTATTCCGGCTATGGTTGCTTCTATATTCGGTTCAAGCTCAATGTAGGAACGCCGTTGTGTTTTATCTTTTCTCTCTTTGGATGGATTTTCTCCCCACCTTTCCGGTTTAAGCCGGGCGGAACCCGTCCGGCTTATTTTCCGTTTTCGACATCGTTCGATACTCCCCTCTTTTCTTATTAATTTGGTGAACGGTTTATGGCTGCGCTTATGAAGCGTTTGTCGTTGTTTCGCTATGGCTATGGAAAACGCTATTTAGCAAAAACACCCCTGTTCTTTCTTTCGCCGGTTCGGCTCATGGAAGTGATGGAGAAAATTGAGATGTTGCGTGGCGTCGAGAGCGATCTTGCTGCGGCAGCGGTAGGCGATCGCGTTTTTTTATTCAGCTTTGAAGATGAAGAGCAGATGTCTTTCATTTTGGCAGAAGCTGGAAAAAGACCCCTGGATAACAAAGATCTTTCTGTGCTTTCCCCGCTGGGCGCGGCTTTGCTTGGGTCCTTGCCTGGCGCGGTGGTCAATGTGGATTTTCTCGGTCATCGACACCGATATCTTTTGTTGAAAGTAAAAAAACCAGCAGGAAGTAGAATTTTTAACGAGAAGAAGGAGGGTTCTGTTTTGCACGGTTTGCCGTAAAGAATACGAAAAAGTATGCATTCAACTTGAAGGAAAAACGTTATGAGTAAAGAAAAAACGAAGAAAAAACCGCAAAAAACTCTAAAAGAGAAACGACGAGAAAAAAGAGCCAATAAATAATGGCGACAGGGCGCCTTGAGTGCCCTGCTTTAAACTTGTTTGAGCAGGATGCGAAGCTCATCGCTATTATCGGTGAAGTCTGCCAAGTTGTATTGATCTAGAGTCTGAAGAAAGGCGGCTTGGGCTTTGCCTAGTGCGTTTTTCAGCTTGCAGGCAGGGTCTATTGGGCAAGACGATTCTGTGCCAAAACAGTCCAGTAGTTTGAGGTTTTCTGTCTGCCGTATCAGCTCCCCCACGTTTATCTCGTTTGCAGGTTTGGCCATTACCAAGCCGCCGCTCCTGCCTCTTAAACTCTGCACATAACCCAGTTGTACCAGTGTCTGTGCAACCTTGGCTACGTGGTTGTTGGAGATGTGGTACGCATCGGCGATTTCCTGGATGGTGGTTGGGAGCTTGTCATGCCGTAGGGAGAGGTAAATGAGAGTCCGCAGGGCGTAGTCCGTATGTGTTGTGAGTTGCATGGCTTGACCTGCAAAAAATGAGTATCTAATATGCCCATTTAAAAGAGGCATGTAAAATACCTATTATTGGTCGCCAACAGGAGTCACGCCATGCTTACCCAGAGCCAACTGGCTGTTATTAAACAAACCGTTCCTGTGCTGCAGGAAAATGGAGAGACGCTCACTCGGCATTTCTATGCGCGTATGTTTCGGGAAAACCCGGAGGTGCAAGCGTTTTTTAATCCGGCCCATCAGCAGGCCGGAACCCAGCAGCGCGCTCTGGCTGGTGCTATTTGTGCCTATGCCCAGCACGTCGATAACCCGGCTGCACTGGCGGATGCCGTGGAATTGATTGCCCAGAAACACGTTTCTTTGGGGATTCAGCCACAGCACTATCCCATTGTTGGTGCAAACCTGCTGGCCTCCATTCAAGAAGTGCTGGGGATCGATGAATCGTCGGAAATTATTGATGCCTGGGCGGCGGCTTACGGTGCACTGGCGGATATTTTTATTGGGCGTGAAGGAGCGCTGTATCAGCACCAGCAAGATACTTTCGGATGGCAGGGTTTCAAGCCCTTTGTTGTCGCTCGCCGTGAGCAGGAAAGTGAGAATATTGTTTCTCTTTATCTTGCTCGCCAAGATGGGGAGGCACTGCAGCCACATCAGCCTGGCCAGTACATTACTGTGCGGGTGACGCCGCCGGGTGGGCTACCGGTAATGCGTAACTACAGCTTGTCCTGTGCGCCGGGGGAAAGCCATTACCGAATTAGTGTGAAACGGGAGCGAGCCCTCGCTGACGAAGCGCCCGATGGGGTGTGCTCCGGTTATATCCATGAGCATCTTCAGGAAGGTGATGTTGTCGAGGTGGCGCCACCCTGTGGTGAATTTACCCTGGCCGATGCGAATGCTGAGGGAGTGCCATTAGTGTTAGTTGCCGGTGGGGTGGGCGTCACGCCGCTGCTCTCGATGCTACATGGGGCGCTGGCTCACCAACAGGGTCGTGAAGTGATCTTTATCCAGTGTGCCCTGAATGGCGCTGTTCGGCCTTTTGCTGCAGAGTTGCAGCAGTTGGCGGACAACCACGATAACTTGCATTGTCATGTTCGTTATAGTGAGCCGTCTGCCCAAGACCAGGAGAAGGGTGACTTTGACAGCACAGGGTTTCTGGATTGCGCATTGCTGGATCAGCTGGTGGGCGATCGCCGCGCAGAGTATTATTTTTGTGGTCCGGTACCGATGCTCAAAGCGGTGTATGGGCTGTTGCAGGATAAAGGTGTGGACGATGCCGATATCCATTATGAGTTCTTTGGACCGGCAGAAGGACTTGCGGCGTAAATAGCAAGCTGTTGCGGATTAGCGTGCAAACCCACTGTGCCAACTTAATCGGTAGGAGGGCACACTCAACCACGTGTTAGCCGTTTTTGATATGACGCTAAAGCTAAAGGCTTGGCCGCGCTTAACATTCAGGGCGCGGCCTTTGTAAGTAAGAATCAATGAATCAGTTTTGCGTAGCCGCCGTTTAATTCAATACCTCAACCACGCCTTGATTGCTCATCAGTGCTACGCGGTTTCTACCGGAGCCTTTTGCCTGATAAAGTGCTTCGTCCGCCATCTTTAACAGCTGTCCGCCATTTTCTGCATTGCTGTCCGAGCAGGCGACCCCGACACTGATGGTAACTACTTGGCTGATCCGGGAGCCGCTGTGGGGGATTCCGAGCTGTTCTACCCGGTTACGCATGCGCTCGGCAAACACCAGTGCATCGTTGAAGCTGGAGTCCGCCAGGGTAATGACAAATTCCTCGCCACCATAGCGAGCGACGAAATCGGTATCGCTTTGCACCATCCCCAGCGGCACACTCGCTACTTTTTTCAGGCACTCGTCCCCGGCTGGGTGGCCATAGGTGTCATTGTATTGTTTGAAGAAATCGATATCGAACAATATCAGGGTAATGCGCTCGGGGGCATCCGGGGTTTTTTGTTTTAGCTGGTGATAAAGGTGGTTCAGGCGGCTTTCCATTCCCCGGCGATTAATACAGCCGGTCATGCCGTCGACAGTGGCCTGATTTTCCAGCACCAGATTGGCGGAGTGTAATTCATTTCTGTGCTGGAATAGCACGTGTTCGGAGAGAAAGTACTGGCGCAGAAGCCGTTCGTAAACATATTGGCCGAACAGCCCAGTGCTGGTAAAGGCCAGCGAGACCAGCACCAAGGTGGTTGGTTCAAAGGGGTACCGGCCGGGGTTGAGCTGCAGGCTAAAGATCATGCAAGCAATCATGATCGCCGAGCTGCCCAGTGCTACATAGAAGGGCACTCTGATCAAGATGCAGATCATCAGGATAGCCAGTGGTGTATGCAAGAAAAAGGGATAGGACAATGAGGGCTCAATGGTGACGCCTAGATAATTGCCGGTGAGCGAGATGGCAAAAGCGAGCACTAGAGTGGCTTCGTGAAGCCAGTTGCGCCACTGAGGTTTGCGCAGCAGCACAAGGCAGCCACCGGTGAGCATCAAGGTGAACAGCCTTGACCGCCAGGAAAAGCTTAAGACATCGACAGAAATGCGTGACTCAATAAACATGGCGGAGACAATAAGGAATGCCACTAGAGCCAGGGCCCAAGGCGTAGACTTAGCCGCGCTGGCCCGGAAGTAGAGGCGGAAGTCCTTTTCCAGCGGTTTGGGCAAGCGCAGATGCCACGGTAACGTAATATCGTTGCCGGTTGGCAATGGCGTGTGGTTCTGGTTTGCAGTCACAGCGGTAAAGACTCCTGTCGGTCCATGAATCGGTGACGGCGTTTTTTGAGCATCATGTAGTCATCATAGTGCAAAGTGTTGCCGAACAGATAATCGCCGCGTGGTTAGTAGCGGCGTATTGTAGGGACAGAAGGCCGGTTGTCGTTAGTCTTGGCGCGTCAACTTAATCCAAAAGAGCTAATAGTGCTTGTTGCTTGCTCCGGGAGAGTTGGCGAAAGCGTTCCAGTAATGCGGTTTCTTCATTGCCCTGTGGAACGGGGGTTTCTGTGTGGGGCAGGGTTTGGGGCCAATTGTCCAAACTGTGCTCCAGACGGGCAATAATTTCTGCATTCATGCTGCGATGGCTATCATTGGCTGCCTCGGCGACCTGGTTTCGCATGCCATAGGGAAAACGAACCACGAACTTTTCAGTCCGCGTGGTTGCGTTGTTTGTCATATTAACCTCTGAATCACGCCTACTTACATATGGCTGGCGCACGAGGCTTGCCGGCCTATGACAACAGAGCAGGCTGTGCTGTTATCGGGATACGAGCTGCAGGCTGTTGCAATACCTTGAGGGGTGGACACATCGCAATTTTCTTACGGGAACACCTTTGGTACTCAGTTTTTGTGTTTCGTATGGAGCATGGATTGCTAGGCTGATAAAAAATGAGCACATAAAGCATTTGCATCAGACAGCCGAACCTTACGCATTTTTTTGCTTTAAAGCGATACTAGCAGCGTGCCAGTATTGCAATTTGTTAATGCTCGCTACCGTAAAGGCTATTACGGGGGAAAAGGTGTGTTCATGTGAACCGGGGACACGATGTCAGCGCGGATCATACAGTGTTACAATTTCTTTTACTGATGTATGAATGGGCGGCTATTCACTTAATGAATATTGGGGCGGCAGATTTGAATCTGCTCAAGTATCTGGATGTGCTCTTACGCGAGCAGAATGTGACTCGTGCAGCGGAGCAGTTAGGCATTACTCAACCGGCAATGAGTAACTCCCTGAAGCGGCTGCGGGAATTGTTTGGCGACCCGCTGTTGATCCGTACTAGTGATGGTATGACTGCGACGGAACGAGCCCATGAGTTGCGGCCGCTAGTGCGTCAAATTCTTTCTCAGGCAGAGCAGCTGTTCACCCCCGAAGATGTTTTTCAGCCTGCGGATAGCCGTCGTGTTTTCCGGATCATGACCAGCGATTATGCGGAAGCGACCCTGGTGCCGCATATTGTGCGCCGCCTGCGTGCCGAAGCGCCCAATGTGGTGCTCGATTTTTTGACGCCGTCGGATGTGAGCTACCAAGACATGGAGCAGGGCCGGGTCGATATGGCGGTGAACCGCTTTAACGAAATCCCAGGATCGTTCCATCAGGTGAGCCTGTGGAAAGACTCGTTCTCTTGCCTGCTCAATCGGGATAACCCCATCGCGAAAGGGTTCGACTTAGATAGTTATCTGTCTGCTCAGCATATTTGGGTGTCGAAAACTGGTTTCGGGGTAGGGTTTGGTATGAACCCGGAAAAGCTCGGCGGGTTGGGGTGGATTGATCATGCGCTGGAGCAATTGGGCACGAGCCGTAAGATCAGTATCTTTACGCGTCACTATCAAATGCCGGCCTTGTTGGCCATGAACAATGACCTGGTAGCCACGCTCCCTAGCCGTGTGGCAAGAATGCAGGCTCAAAATGAGCGTTTGCTGATCAAGCAACCGCCGTTCGATATTCCCGAATTCGAATTGAAGATGGCCTGGTCGTCGCTGCTGCATCACAACGTAGCCCATCGCTGGCTGCGCCGGCTAATTCAGGAGGAAGCGGAGCGTATTCTGGCAGAGGAATAAGAGACGTTACGCGTGCCGAGCTGAACGTTGAAAACACGAATTGGTGTGTTGTCGGCCTTGTAGCGTTTTGTTCGTGCGCCATGGCCGAGGTGCGAGCTGTGCACTTCGGCTTGGCGCTCCATCGGTAGGGATAGGGTCGTTCCCTTGCTATTAGATTACCGGCGTGCTGCTGAGCCAGCTATTGTGGGTCTTGCCCGGCATGTTTTCGCCGGCGTCGGCAATGGCTCCTTTACCTACGCCTTCGAAGGCCCGGACACGAAAGTGTTTGCCCGGGGCTTCGGTGGCCAGTTGATTGGCAATGTGGCTAGCCAGCTGCTCTACGGTGGTGTCTGTATCGATCATGTAGCAGTGATCTTCCGGGATCACCAGTTCAAAATGCCCCTGCTGTGCATCGTAGCGGAATCGGTGATGGGGGATTTCGTCGATATAGTAAGTGCCTTCCAGGTCCTCTTCGGTGCCTAGATAAATATCTTCCCAGCGATCCGCCCACAGCTTTTCCCAGTAACGGCTGCGGCGGCCATTCTCGAAAATGTGGATATTGGAACGGTGGCCGTGAGCAATGCGCTGGCAGTTGCCATCATGTTTTTTTAGACCGTGTGAATAGTGGTAAAACGGCGCGGTTCCGGTATCTTCTTCGCGCAGAACTACGCGCACTTCCTCCACATTTTTGGGCACTACGGTTTGGATCAGGTCCATCAGATACAGGGTTAGGCTGGCCTTGGTGACTTCCGGGCCGGCCATTAAAAGTAGGCTTTGGTTGGGGGCGATCATACGGATGGTGCCGCCACGATAGATCCACTCAAGGCTGATGTCTTTATCGCGCTCAGTAATAGTGACCTGGTCACTGTCGACCGGAACCAGTAGGCGGTGATCGACATTGTCATCAATGAGCTGTTTGATTTGCTTCTTGATGTGGCCAAAATCGAAGACCATGCCCTGATCATCTAGCTCGCCGCTGAGTTCTAGGTCAACAAGCCATGATTCACCCACCATACCGCGCTTGGAATGGAGGTAAGAGAAATCGGCGACAGTTAAATTTTCGACAAAAAGAGTGGCCATGCTATTCCGGTGATGATGGTGGGTTTAGACAGGTCACTATAATGCCATTATTCTGGGCTGCCGCTAAGGTGCACTGTGGTCCACAGCGAACATTTTACGAGCAGTTATCGCCGTAGCTGTGAACCGGGGCACACCCGATACACAGTGAAATGCACATCATGAGTACCAATGCCCTGCTTTGGTCCAGCGTTACCCAAGGAGTGAAAAGACAATGGCTGAAACCCTGTTCTCCAAGATCATCGACCGTGAAATTCCTGCTGATATCATCTTTGAAGACGACCAGTGCCTGGCTTTCCGGGATATCAACCCGCAGGCGCCTACGCATTTTCTGGTGATTCCCAAGAAGCCGATTGCTAAGTTGTCTGATGCTGAAGAAGCCGATCAGGCGCTGCTTGGGCATTTACTACTGGTGGCCAGCCAGGTGGCCAAACAAGAAGGGCTGGAGGATTTTCGCTTGAACGTGAATAACGGCGCCGGCGCCAGCCAAACTGTATTTCACCTGCATGTGCATGTGCTGGGTGGGCGTTCGTTTAGTTGGCCGCCAGGCTGATCTCCTGGTCGCGTGTAGGTCGACCAAGACCGTTTAATTCCCTTACCGGAGTACCTAAAATGGCGCGCCGTTTGCAGCGCAGTGCGGTGAACAAGGTGTGTGAGTTGCTGTTGCTGGGCCATGCCTTGGATACGCTGAATGCTATTGTTGTGGAACTGAGAGCGCACGGGTACAACCACGCATCCCGCACGGCCATTGTCCGCCTGGATGCCAAGCAGGATGGGGTGCTCCGGCAGTGTGCCCACTCAGCCGATGGGGTATATCGCGATACGGTAGTGTTCCCCTCTCTTGAACAGGAGTGGTCTGCGATGCGAAAGAACCTGGGGTATCGATGGGCGGGTAGTGCGCGGTGAATTACCTCGCCCACCTATCCTTGGCGCAACCTACGGTATCATCGAAGGTTGGCAATGTGCTTGGGGATTTTATGCGTGGAGTGGACGTTAGTGAGCTGACGGGGCCACTGCGCCGAGGCCTGGATAACCACCGTCTGGTGGACCACTTTACCGACCACCATCCTTGGGTTACCTCGCAGCGTCGAACCTTTTCGTCTGGCCGCCGCCGTTTTGCTGGGGTGGCACTGGATGTGCTGTTCGACCATTTCCTTTGGCAGCATTGGGTGCGGTTTTATGACGTCCCCAGAGAACAGGCTATTGCGCACCATTACCGCCAGCTTGAACAGGGATTGCCCTTAATGCACGGGCCCATGCAGCAGCGGGTAGAGCGATTGATCGCGTTTGATTTGCTCAATCAGTACGGTGATTTGACCAAGGTTGGCGAGGCGCTGGATGTGATCGCTGCGCGGATTCGGTTTGCCAATTCCTTCGGTGGCATCATTGAGGAAATCGGGTCACGTTATCGGGAGTTGGAAGAAGGGTTTCTGACGTTTTACCCCCAGTTACAGGCGAAGGTTAGGGAGAGCGGGCTGGAGTGAGGGCGCTTTATTGACAAGCCTCACGTTTCACGCTCCAGAGAGCGCGACATTTTTTCAACAAAAGGGCTGCGCCAAGACTTCGGACGCGGCCCTTCTGTTTCAGAGCTTTTTGCTCTCTTGCGTGTTGCAGCTTGTCGTTGGCAACTCCCCTTGGCTTATAACGCAGGTATACCCAACTCGGCCATGGTGTCGTAATACAACTCATCAGCCAAGCTGCTATTGCGTGCCCGGGGCGAGCGAAGAGCCGTTTTATGGTTAGCGAAATATTCCCCGGTGATGCCTACGTATTGTTTGTCTAAGGCCAGGCTTACCGGAAGCGAAGCGGCTTTTTCCGGGGTGATGAGCGTAGGGCGAATGAGCGCCATAATGGCGTTGGGGACGTGGCGAAAAATCGGGGTGTCCACGCCGCCGGGGTGCAGAGCGTTGCTGGTAATGCCAATTTCTTTCAGACGGTCTGCAAGCACATTGCTGAACAGGATGTTGGCCAGTTTGGACTGCCCGTAAGCATCCATAATCAGATAGGGTTTGCGGCCCTTCCACGTTTTCTTATTGATGCGGCCTAGCCAATGAGCCACAGAAGCCACATGGAGGATGCGCGGTGCGGTGCCTTTTTTTAACAGCGGCAGCATTAGGTGGGTGAACAGTACTGGAGCGAGATAATTCACTCCGAACTGCATTTCATATCCGTCTTTGGTGAATTCCTGCCGGGTCGGGACCACGCCGGCATTGTTGATCAAAACATCAATGTGTCCCAGTTCTTGATAGAGCTGAGCCGCGCAATCACGGACTTGTTCAAGATCTGCCAGATCCAACGGAAATAAGCGTATTTTTGCCTGCGGATGAGCATTCTTGATTTTGGCAATGGCGGCTTGGCCTTTCGTTTGGTCGCGGCAGGCGAGGATGACCTCTGCGCCGCGCGCGACGAGTTGTTCTGCCGTGCAGAAACCAATGCCGGAATTACCGCCGGTGATGAGTACGCGTTTGCTCATGGCTATGGATGCCCTTTTTCCTGTTGGTGTGTTGCCAGCTTAACAGGCCTCACAGGGCGGGGGTGGAGCCGGTCAGGCCATTTTTTGTGTTTTTCTGTGGTGTTTGGCTTCGGGTAAGCCATTGTGCAATGTCCCTGCAAATTCGCTGCCATTCCTGGCTCTGAAGTAACAGGTGTGGCGCTTGCGGGTAGAAACGGTATTTCCCTTGGTTGTTAGCAGATAAATGCTGGCGCAGATTCGTAATGCCGGCCTCGGGGACGGAATGGTCATTGCCTCCGTACAGCAATAGGGTGGGGATGTTGAGGTGGTTAGCGGAATCGCTGGCGCTGTCGGCTAGCTTGATCAGGCCCCAGTAGGCGTCCATGCGTACCTCACGCATAACGCGGGGGTTCTTGGCCAGCCGTTGCGCACTGAGGGGCGACAGGCTAGGGTCGTCAGCTCGGCGCTCCACGGTCAGTAGGTAGCCAGGGGCTAGAGTGGCAGCGGTTGCGATAGCTGCATTCCAGCCGTAGCGGAAGGGAATGCCTTCGCGCACTGCAGGCGCGGCCAGCACCAGTCCAGCGAGTTTGTCCCGTTGTTGTTGGGCGGCCAATATAGCTACAGCACCGCCTAAGCTTTCACCGAACACAAACAGGGGCTGCGGGTATGCCTGGTGCAGTCGACGAATTTGTGTTGCTGCGTCGTCAACCAGTTGGTGCTCACCTGCCCAGCGGCTTTGTTTTTGTCGGTCGCCGAACCCTGCCTGGTCATAGGCCACAAACAGATAGCCGGCGTCCGCGAACCAGGGGCCAACCTGTTCAAAGGCCGCGCCGAAATCACCAAAACTATGTAAGCCTAAGATGACACCCCGAGGCGGGCCAGTAGGCGCCCACTCGCGCAGCGTATTGGTGAGGAGCTTAGGTATACTGCTGCCCTTGGGTGGTTTTTCAGAGTAAAAGCCACACGCAGCCATCAGTGCCCCAATAAAAAGAATAAGAGAAAAGCGAATAACAGGATGAGCAGAGCGGAGAGTCATGCCATGACCATAGCAGTGTCGTTGCAACGGCGAGTGAATGTAGCCCTTTTTTCTTTGGTGTTAGTCGCTAGCTCTTCACTGGCTTCACGTTGTGAAGCGCAAGACGTGCCATCGGTCCCGATGATGGAATTGACAGTGACGGCCTCGGCCTATAATTCACTGTATGGGCAGGGGGCGGGAAGCGACCATGCGTTGGCCGCCTGGGGCGATCGGTTAAAACCGTGTATGCAAGTCATTGCTGTGTCCCGTGATTTGATTTCAATGGGGCTTACGCACAATGTGGAAGTTACCATCGAGGGCTTGCCTGGTGTTTGGCAAGTGAAGGATAAGATGCATCGCCGCTGGAAACGCAAAATTGATATTTATATGGGGGAGGACTTGCAGGCTGCACGTGAATGGGGGCGCCGTAAAGTCAAAATCCGTTTCCCTCGGCCGAAGGAGTAGTTGCAAGCTGAAAATTACAGTAGGTATAACTGGTTTCAGCTTTCAATGCACAGGAGCCGAGGCCAGACCTTGGCCATGGCTCCTTTATTTTTAATCCTTATTATCTTTTCCGTCGTGCGGCAGCTTAACGCTTACGACGTTTTTATTCGCGGCTAAGAAATGTCATGGTCAGCTTGGTGGAAACACTGGGCAATACCTTGTCCATCAACTTAATTAACTTAAATGTGCGGCCTACAGGATTGTGAACCGGCACGTTTTCATTGGCGGCTTGCCAGGCTTTAGCGGCGATGTCTTCGGCGGTGAGATTGACGCCCAAGCGGTCCACTACCGGGGCGCGGAAAATGGCCCCGTCGATCATCGGGGTCTTCACAAAGGGGGGCATGATATCCACCACGCGAATACCCTGGCGTGCCCATTCGATATTGAGGGCTTCGGTGAGTGCTCGCACGGCAAATTTGCTGGCGGAGTAGGACGCTAGATGCGGCACCCCGTAGAGCGCAGAGGCGGAACTCATGTTTATCACTACGGGCTCAGTGCTCAGTTGTAGATGGGGTTGAGCCGCCAAGGTCATGTTGATCAACCCCGTCACATTGATATCAATGATTTGTTTATGCTGCTCGGCACTGATGTCTTCGAAATGCCCCATGCGCAAAACCCCTGCGCAGTTGAAGAGCACATCAAAGCCCTTGCCTTGAGAAAAGCTCTCGCAGGCTTTCTGGCAGGCGGTTGCTTCGGTTACATCCAGACGCTGATACCAGCTGCCATCCAGTTCTCTGGCGAGCTTGGCTAGGGCGGTTTCATTGATGTCGGTAAGGCCCACCTGCCAGCCCTTGTTATGGAAGAAGGTGGCGGTGGCCAAGCCAATGCCGCTAGCTGCGCCAGTAATCATGATGCGTTTCATGCGTGAGCGTCCTCTTCATGGTCATGGATGGCATGTTGGTGAATAAAGCGTGCGCAGGTCATCAGAGCGTGATCCGAGTCTGCAAGTACACCCGCGTGTAATTGAAAATCGTGCCAGCGTTGCGGGTGAATCTGTAGCCGTGTTGGGGTGCCCGCTTCGTTTAAAGCAGCGCACAGACGGTGGCTATCATTAAGCAGAATTTCATCGCCGCCGGCTTGGATTAGCGTGGGGGGCAAGTCACTTAGTTCGCCGAACAGCGGGGAGCACTGGACATTGCGGGTATCATTACCCGCATAGGCGTCAGCCGCGCTGGCTAGCCAGCTATGGCTTAGCATGATATCTCGGTCGGTGTCGTAAAGCTGTCCCAAGGTTAGGTCAACCCAGGGGGAAAAAAGAATAACGCTGCTGGGTAGCGGCTTACCGCTGGCTTTTAACGCTTGCAGCGTGGCCAGTGCTAATCCGCCTCCAGCGGAGTCGCCCATCAACGTTAGAGAGCCGGGGCTTACGCCGCTCTCTAGCAGAGCTAGGTAGACCGCGACGGCGTCTTCGATGGCGGCAGGGCAGGGGTGTTCCGGAGCGAGCCGGTAATCCGGCACCACCACATGGGCATTGGCGAATTTGGCTAGGTGCGAGGTAATGGACTTGTGGCTGTCCGGACTCCCTGCCACGTAACCACCGCCATGCAAATAGAGCACGGTAGTTTGTGCATGCAACGGCTGGTAGTGGCGGCAAGGTACATTGGCTAACGCGTTATCGTGGCTGCCGATGCCTCGGGCTTTGAGGGTGCTGTGGGCCATAATGTCTAGCCAGCGCCGCTGTGCAGTAAAGCTGAAGCGTGGATTGGCAACGGGTTTGAATAGTAGTGCCAGGGATTGGCGTAGCGTGCCTGCCAGTACTTGTTGCAGTGTCGACTGGCTACGGCTGATGCGATCAACAAACAGGCTCATAGGGATTTGTACTCGTAGTCGTTGAGTTGCAAGTGTTGGGTTTGGCGGCGGTAGTCAAAAGTGAAACCGGGCCAGTTGTTGGTGTTCTTACCACTATCGGTTTTGTACCAGCTGTGGCAGCCCTTGTCCCAAACGGTGTCGCTGATTTTGCGCTGCACGTTGTCGTTGAAACGCGCCTGTACGCTCTCGCGTACTTCCATGGAATGAAGCTGTTGGTCGTCCATTTCTGCCAAGCATTGTTGAACGTAATGGATTTGGCTTTCCAGCATGTAAATAATCGAGTTATGGCCCAGGTTGGTATTGGGGCCATAGAGCATGAACAGGTTTGGAAAGCCTCGTACAGTAATGCCGAGGTACGCTTCTGCACCGTCCCGCCAGGTGCTATTCAGGTCTTTTCCGTTGCGGCCAGTAATGGTCATTGGAGTAAGAAATTCGGTGGCCTTGAAGCCGGTACCGTAAATGATGACATCCACTTTGTGGTGGGTGCCGCTACTATCGGTGAGGCCTTTCTTATCTACCGCATCAATACCGTAGTTGATCACTTCCGTATTCGCTTGGGCTAGCGCAGGGTAATAATCGTTGGACATCAGGATGCGCTTACAGCCCATGGGGTAATCTGGGGTTAGTTTTTCGCGCAGTACTGGGTCTTTAATCTGTTTTTTCAGTTGTCGGGCAAAGAGCCATTCGTAGACGAGCATGGCTTTTTGGAAGGAGGTAAACCCCAGCACCCGTGCTTCATTGGCGGCATAGATACGCATGCGATCCAGGGTTTGTGTCACGGGCAACTTTTTCAGCATCCAGTGTTCGGCCTTGCGGTAGGCGCGATCCGGTTTGGGAATCACATGTGCTGCAGAGCGCTGGAACAGTTTGACCTTGCCGGCCACCTTGGCAATTTCGGGAACAAACTGAATGGCGCTGGCGCCGGTGCCGACCACGGCTACGGTTTTACCGGTGAGGTCCTCATCGTGGTTCCAGCGAGCACTGTGAAAGTGCGGGCCCTGAAAGTCTTCAATTCCTGAAAGTGGTGGGTAGGCGGGTTGGTTGAGCTGACCGGTGGCAGTGATCAACGCTCGGCAGGTGATGACCTCGCCGTTGGTCATGGTGATTTCCCACAAGCCGGGTTCATCCAGAAAACGCGCCTCTGCCACTTCTGTGTTGAAGCGTATATGGCGGTATAGATCGTATTTGCGAGCGCAGTATTGCTGGTAGGCAAAAATCTCTTTTTGCTGGGCGAAGCGACGGCTCCAAGGGTAGTGGCGCTCAAAAGAGAAGGAGTACAGATGGGAAGGCACATCACAGGCGGCACCGGGGTAGGTGTTATCGCGCCAGCAGCCCCCCACGTCGTGGCCCTTCTCAATAAGCAGCAGATTATCTTGGCCTTGAGCTTTTAGGCGAATAGCCATGCCCAGCCCGCCGAAGCCGGCACCAATAATGACCACGTTGTGCGTTACTTGCATGGGAAACAATCCGGTTAATAACGTTGCCATCCACTCTAGCGATACATAAACGCTTTGTTTATGGCATTCTGGGACATAAATTTGTGAAATACGGACATTATGGCGGTACAGAGAGCGATAACCAGCGTGCGGATGCAGGTGGCCTTTGCCGAAGAGCAAGGCGTGCCGGCCTCTGTGTGTCTGCACAATTCGGGGATTGATTTGGCGATGCTGGGCCAAGCAGATTGCACTATTGGTGCGGAACAGGAGCTCACGGTGGTACGCAACTTGTGCCGGGCTCTGGGCAACCATGCAGAGCTAGGCTTAGCCATGGGGCAGCGTTACCACCTGAGTAGCTATGGAGTATGGGGGTTTGCGTTGTTGAGTAGCCCCACCTTTCGTCAGGCTGTTGAGCTGGGGCTGCGCTACCTAGACTTAACATTTGCTTTTCTGGATGTCTCTCTCCAGCAGGAGGGGAATGATGCCTTGCTGATTTTGGATGACAGTGGCGTGCCGGAAGAGGTTCGCGAGTATCTGTTGGCCCGGGATGCCAGTGCGGTGATGATGATTCAGGAAGAGTTGTTTGCCGGGCGGGTTCCCTTGTCTTCACTGGAAATACGGTTGCCGCCGCGAACGGCGGCCACCTTCGAATCTATTTTTGGACTGGTGCCGGAATTTGGTCGTCCTCGTAGTCAGGCGCGTTTTGCTCTGGGCCTGCTTGATATGCCACTGCCCCAAGCCAACCCGGTCACGGCGCGTTTATGTGAAGAGCAGTGTCACCAGTTATTGGTGCAGCGTTATCGCAAGGGCAGCGTGGCGGCGCAGGTGCGCCGGCGGTTATTACAACAGCCGGGTCGCTTTCCGGATATGGAGGCGATGGCACAGGAGCTGGCGATCACCAGTCGTACCTTACGCCGTCATCTGCAAGCGGAGGGTACAGGTTATCGGATGTTGTTGGATGAAGTTCGGCAGATGCTGGCGGAGCAATGGCTCACTCTTGGCATCCTCAGCCTGACTGAAATCAGCGAACGTCTGGGCTTTTCGGAGATAGCCAACTTCAACCATGCCTTCCGCCGCTGGACCGGGCAGAGCCCGGGCAGGTTCCGCCGTGAGCGGCAGGGATGATGGTTCTACCATGACAGCCATTCTTAACAGCGCTGTTGTGCTTGTTGAGCTTTGTGACGGCGGAGATAAGCCCGTTTTTTTATGGCATTGCGGGTAGCTTCATTTCTCCTTCCTTGTCGAAGGATAAAGGGATCGGTACCCCGGCCACCCGTGATTTGCCCACTAGCCGGTATTGTAGTGGCTGGTCTTGGTTCTGCTGAATTTCCTGTAATTGCTGCAGGCTGCCCAGCAGACTTGTGGTGATGGCGGTCGTTACTTTGGTATCACCCATGGCCGGCAAGGTAATGCTTTCGTTGGTGAGCCCGCGGGCAAACTTCTCCCCGTTCACGTAGATCTCATAGTCCAAGCTGTTGAGCGTTAGCTCCCGATCGTTGGGGTTTTGGACCCGAAGCGTCAGCCCCCACTCCTGCTCAAACAGGCTGAAGCTGTTCAGATTAATACCGGAGACGCTAACCTCTGGAGACTCTAGGCCAGCGAGGCTCTGGCAGCCGCTCAGGATCAACAGGCCCATGGCGACCCACAAGGAAAGCACTTTCTTCATTCTTTACTCCATTGATATACGTTGTTAGCAGGCAGTTAGAGACCAGCATAACCGGAAAGTTGCGAGAGTGGGGGTGAAAGGCGTGCGCAGATGAACGCGGTATGTGCGATAGCAAGAGGAGGATAATGCGTGCCGGACGGCCCGATCGCCAACCGCACCACCGCGCCCCTTGCGGGGCGCCTGTGGTGCGGCATCCTAACCGGGCCGCCGGCACGAGGACCGAATGACTTAATCATCCGGCTACATGGATGATCGCGTGATCGTTAGGGAGAAGGCAAGTACCCGATGTTGCAGATTTGTATCTGGTAGGCCATGGCCACCACAATAGTCAACGCCGCCTACCTATAGTGAGTACTCTGAAAAACGCCCCTAGAGCGATGTGGATAAATGCTAAAACGGGGGGCACAGACGCCGCGCTTTCAGGTGCAGCAAGCCAAGCAGGGGCGCGATTGACAAGATTGGCTCGCTCCTGTGGGGAGTGAGCTTATTCCGGCGGCTTTTGGGGCTGTGGTATTAGAATGACAAGCGTGAAGCTGCCCGCTGAAATACGGGACTTTATAGGTGCCGTTGACTCCGAACGCTCTCTTGGCCGCGCTGCAATCTGTGTGCACTTTCAAGAGAGCCTTTGGTGTCTTATTTAAAACGTGTGGCTCGGGGCTGCCTCTATAGAGAATCCGTCAACAGGATCCCGAAGCTGTAGCGGTTCTCATAATTGTCGTAATTAATCAGTGAATCCCCGTACCCGGAGAAAACCTGCACCAAGCCTTTGAAGCGTTTGCTTAGCGGGAATGAGTAATTGAGGCGGCCTGCGCCCTTATTCTCCGAACGTAGATTGTTGCGTAGCATCAGTTCGACCACGTGGTTGCCGAATGGGTGTGCGACTTCCAGTTCGAAATTGCCCATGTACTTTTCGATATCCGGGTTGTCGTCACCGCTGGTATCTGTGGGGGAATCTTTTTTATCTTCAGGAATGCGATACCAAGGTTTGAAGGACCAGTAGTAATCCCCTGTCTTGAACACATAGTTCATGAAGATACGGTTCCAGCTACGTGAAACGGGCACATCCTGGCCGTTGGACTCATGGTTGAACCCTAGCGCCAATAGCTCCGAATCTAGAGGTCCTATTTGCCAATCAATTGGTTTGGTAATGAATAATTCCGGCTCGTAATTAGCTTCACGGAATGGGGCCGAGAGGTCACTGTTGTAAGCTTGCCAATAGAACGTGCCGGTAAAGGCCATCCAAAGGGTAATGTCATCGAAAATCTTTTCTTTGATAGGGGCTTTCAGCGATAACTGAAATTTGACCTCAGAGGGTTGTAGATCACTGTCCTTCTTGGTGGGGTCGTTCCACTGCCGATTGGACCAGTAACTATACGGCATCAGGTAGTTTCGGCGATGAGGGGTGATGACAAAGGGATTGCCGCGGGTGGTATTTTCCAGTGCCAGCCTGGCTCGCAGGGCGTTCTCATGGCTACTGATTCTCTCTTGTTCTTCGCCGTTCGTACACCAACCGCGCATTTCGTGCAGTGTTACATTGCCATTAGCGGTCTGGGCACTGCGTAACAGACAGTTATTGAGCTTTTGCTCTTCTGTCATGTTGATGGCTGGGCTGTCGGGTACAGGAGGATCGTTATTGGCCGGCTCCTCGGCGCAAAGAAGGGAGCTGGCCAGCGCTAGGGCGAACATAAGGCGGATATGCATGAGGGCCTTCCTGTGGCGAGGAGTAGTGGGGCTAAATGTTATAGTGACAGGGCTTCTTCATCACTCATGGCGCGTGCCTGCTCTTCCAGCATGACCGGTATGCCATCGCGCACCGGATAGGCTAAGCCGCTGGCTTTGCACTTTAACTCTGCGGTTTTTTCATCGTAGATCAACGGTGCTTTGCTGACCGGGCAGACCAAAATATCCAGTAGATTGGGATCAAGCATTTTCACCACTCCTAAACGGTAATGTCGCGAGTATACCGAAACCTCGGCGGGTTGAATGCCTATCGCAAGCAGACCGATGCTTTTTTACGATTTCCTGGTAATTGTCTTTGAAAACAGGGCGGTTAGCGGGCAAACATTGGTTTCAAACGCTTGTTTGACTTGCGGGTCACAAATAGGGGTGGAGACGTGCCGGAAGCCTGACCTAAGATTAGCCCACTTAAAAGAGTGGCGAGCCACGGCCCGCCTCATTGTTACCGGTAATTTAAGGGAGATTTGAGATGCCGGATTACAAGGCTCCCCTGCGCGACATGCGCTTTGTACTGAATGAAGTGCTCGACCTGGATGGCCACTACGCCAGCTTGGGTTTGGACGATATCAATAGCGAACTGCTGAATGCTTTCCTGGAAGAAGGTGCCAAGTTTTCTGAAAACGAACTGGCTCCCCTAAACCGTTCCGGTGATGAGGAAGGCTGTGGTTTCGAAAATGGTGTGGTGACCACGCCGAAAGGCTTTAAAGAAGCCTACGTCAAATACGTAGAGGGTGGCTGGCCGGCCATGGGTGGTGATCCTGAGTTCGGGGGCCAAGGCCTGCCGGGTTCTGCCGGTATCGCGATATCAGAAATGACCGGTTCTGCCAACTGGTCCTGGAGCATGTACCCGGGCCTGTCCCATGGTGCGGTTGCCACCATTGAAGAACACGGCACTGAAGAGCAGAAACAAGGGTACTTGCCCAAGCTAACCAGTGGTGAGTGGACCGGCACTATGTGTCTGACTGAGCCTAGCTGTGGTTCTGACCTAGGCATTCTCAAAACCAAGGCCGAGCCTAACGACGACGGATCCTACAGCATCACCGGCACCAAGATCTTCATCTCCGCCGGTGAGCATGACATGGCTGAGAACATCATCCATATCGTCCTGGCTCGCCTGCCGGGTGCTCCGAAAGGCACCAAGGGCATTTCCCTGTTCATCGTGCCCAAGTTCATGACTGACGGTAACGGCAGCGTGGGTGAGCGCAATGCGGTGACCTGTGGTTCCATCGAACACAAGATGGGTATTAAGGCTTCTGCTACCTGTGTAATGAACTTCGACGGTGCGACTGGTTACCTGATCGGTCCGGAGAACAAAGGTTTGAACTGCATGTTCACCTTCATGAACTTCGCTCGCCTGGGTACTGCTATTCAAGGTGTTGCGCACGCTGAAATTGGTTTCCAGGGCGGGCTGACCTACGCCAAGGAACGTTTGGCCATGCGTAGTCTGTCTGGACCTAAGAACCCGGAAGGCCCGGCTGACCCGATCATCGTTCACCCAGATGTGCGTCGCATGCTGCTGACCTCCAAGGCATTCGCCGAAGGTGGCCGTGCACTGGTTTACCTGTGTGCCCAGCTGGGCGACAAGGTGAAGCTGGAGAAGGACGAAGCGGCCCGTAAAGAAGCCGACGAACTGATGGCGCTGCTGACACCGATCGCCAAAGCGTTTGTGACCGAAACAGGCCTGGAAGCTGCTAACCACGGTGTGCAGATCTACGGTGGTCACGGCTTTATTCGTGAGTGGGGCATGGAGCAGAACGTTCGTGATGCCCGTATCTCTACTCTGTACGAAGGCACCACCGGTATTCAGGCGCTGGATTTGTTGGGCCGTAAGGTGTTGATGACCCAGGGCCAGGCCCTGCGTAACTTCACCAAGATTGTGCACCAGTTCTGTGAAGCCAATGGTGAGAATGGCGACCTTAAAGAATTTGTTGAGCCGCTGGCCGGCTACAACAAGGAATGGGGCGAGCTGACTCAAGCCATCGGCATGCAGGCCATGCAGAATCCGGAATACGTGGGCGCCGCCTCGGTGGATTACCTGATGTACTCTGGTTACGTGACGCTGGCCTATCTGTGGGCGCGCATGGCATCTGTCGCGCAAGCCCAGCTAGATGCTGGTGCTGGTGATGAGGACTTCTACAAAGCCAAGATCAGTACTGCGCGTTTCTACTTCAAGCGCATCCTGCCGCGCGTGGCTGGCCATAAAGGCGCTATCGAAGGTGGTTTGGACTGCATGATGGACCTGGATGCCGAGCACTTCGCATTCTAAGTCTCTCCTGCTGATAAAAAACCCGCCTTTATGGCGGGTTTTTTTTGGCTGCTTGACCGCTGGTTGAGGCAGAGAGCATGCCGTAGGGTGCGTTGGGTTTAGTTTCAATCTCACTGCGGCCCTTCTTCGGCGCTGATGGGATTGATGCGAAGGAAGACGGACGTTTTCCTGTAAATCGTGTGCTTACTATTATCCTGGGTATAGTCATGCTCAAGGGAGTGTTCAACGTGGCCGTGTCGAAACAGTGTCATAAGGTGGCTGCAGGTCATATCTGGCCTGGGTCTTTTGCAGCGAGCGTTTGCTGAATGCATGCTGTTGTGACATTTCAGGAGTGTGCGCAATGCTTAAAATCACCGCCTGGCGGTTGCTGGCAATATTGTCCGTGGTGCTTGGGGGGATTGGTGTAGTCATCCCTGGTTTGCCCACGGTGCCCTTTTTGTTGCTGGCCGCCTGGGCAGGGACTCATGGTTGGCCTCGGCTGGAAGCTTGGTTGCTGGGGCACCCTAAATATGGCCCCAGTATCCGTGACTGGCGAGAGCATGGCGCGGTGTCGCGTCGGGCCAAAATCGCGGCGTCTGCAATGATGTTGCTCAGCGTAATGATGATTGCGGTTTCTGAGGCCCATGTTGCGTTAAAGCTGGGCGTTCCGGCGACATTGATGGTGACTGCCGCGTGGCTTTGGGCTCGCCCGGAGCCTGCAGCTAAGCAGGGAGATAAGAGCGGGCGCGCCGATCGATAGTGCCGACCCGCCTGCTTTATTGTGCTGAGTAAAAACGGTTACACCACCCCTTGGGCGAGCATGGCATCTGCCACTTTGACAAACCCAGCGATATTTGCACCCCGGACATAACCGGTGGTGCCGTCCACGGTTCCGTACTCAATGCAGGAATGGTGAATGCGCTGCATTATAGAATGCAGTCGCTCGTCCACCTCTCCAGAGGTCCAGTTTAGTCGTAAACTATTCTGGCTCATTTCCAGTCCCGACACCGATACCCCGCCTGCATTGGCGGCTTTGCCGGGCGCAAACAATATATGGGCATCCCGGAAGATGTCTATGGCAGCGAGGGTGCATGGCATGTTCGCCCCTTCGGCAACAACCTGACAATTATTTTTGATCAGGGTGCGGGCGTTGTCCTCGTCAAGCTCATTTTGGGTGGCGCATGGTAAAGCAATATCACAGGGGATGTGCCAGGGGCGCTGGCTTTCCAAGTATTCAGCATTCAAATATTGAGTCGCTTCGCTGAGACGCGCTCCGGGCTTATTTTTCAACTCGGTAATATGAAGAAGATCTTCTTCGGTCATTCCTTGTGGGAAAAACAGGGTGCCGCTGGAGTCAGAAAGAGTCAGCACCTTGCCGCCTAGATCGAGTACTTTCCTGGCAGCAAATTGGGCGACATTGCCAGAACCGGAGATCAGGGTTTTTTTCCCTTCTAGCCCGCTATGGCGTGTTTTCATCATTTCTTCAACGAAATACACGCAGCCATATCCGGTGGCTTCCGGGCGTATTCGTGAGCCGCCGAAGGCGAAGCCTTTTCCAGTAAAGGTGCCGGTGAATTCGTTGGTGAGCTTTTTATACATGCCAAACATATAGCCTACTTCCCGAGCACCGACCCCGATATCGCCGGCAGGAATATCCAGGTTGGGACCAATATGGCGATAGAGTTCGGTAATAAACGCCTGGCAAAAACGCATAATTTCAGCGTCAGATTTGTCTTTGGGGTCAAAGTCCGCGCCCCCTTTACCTGAACCCATAGGTAGGGAGGTCAGCGAGTTTTTAAAGGTTTGCTCGAAGGCGAGAAACTTCAGGATGTCCAGATTAACCGATGGATGAAAGCGTCGCCCGCCTTTGTAGGGGCCGATGGCGCTGTTCATCTGTACCCGATATCCACGATTGACATGGACCTGACCGTTATCATCTTGCTAGGCGATTCTAAATTGAATCACCCGCTCGGGTTCAACAAGCCTTTCCAGTAGGCCCATGGATTGATACTTTGGCTGCAGTTTGAGGAATGGCCATAGTGAGCGCAGAACCTCTTCGCTGGCTTGGTGGAAGGCGGCTTGTTCCGGGTCGCGCCGTTTTATCTGCTGAAGAAAACTCTCTAACCCTGATGTCATATTGGAATCCTGAGCGTCTGAGTGGTGAGTGGTTTTAATTGGTGCGCTATGGCGCACCAATTTGATGCGCTTAGGGGGTACTGTTTGTCTCGGGCTAGGCAGTCAGTGGTGTGCTGAGAGCTGGTTGCAATGCCATAAAGCAAAATACGTAATGTGAACGCTGGGTCACAAATAAGCCTGTCACCCAGCTGCAGGGCTGCCTAAAATTCGCATCCTGCCAACTTTCGGGAGACGTGCAAATGGCGACTTATAAAGCCCCCCTCGAGGACATGCGTTTTGTTCTCAACGATGTGTTCAAAGCGGATCAACTCTGGGCCTCCATGCCGGCCACCGCAGAGGTGACTCAGGATTTGTCCGATGCGATTCTGGAAGAAGCGGGCAAAATGACCGAAGGCTTGCTGTTCCCGCTGAATCGTAACAGCGATGAGCAGGGCTGCACTTGGACCGATGGGGCGGTGACTACCCCGGATGGTTTCAAGGAAGCATTCAAGACCTTTGCCGAAAATGGTTGGAGCGCATTTTCCGGTAACCCGGAGTTTGGTGGCCAGGGTATGCCCAAGTCATTGGCGGTGCTTTTTGAAGAAATGATGCACAGCGCTTGTTCTTCGTTTGCCTTGTATCCGGCACTAACCAGTGGTGCGTGCCTAGCGGTGGATGCCCACGCTTGCGAAGAACTCAAGTCGCAGTACTTACCCAAGCTTTATAGCGGTGAGTGGAGTGGCACCATGTGCCTGACTGAGCCGCATTCCGGGACAGACCTGGGTATTCTACGGACCAAGGCTGTGCCTAACGATGATGGCTCGTTCAACATTACCGGCACCAAGATTTTTATCACCGGTGGTGAACATGACCTGACCGGCAACCATGTCCATCTGGTGCTGGCTAAGTTGCCGGATGCGCCAGCAGGCTCCAAAGGGATCTCCCTGTTCCTGGTGCCCAAGTTTTTGCCTGACGCGGACAACAATCCGGGTGAGGCCAACGGTGTCACCTGTGGTTCCATCGAACATAAGATGGGGATCAAGGGCTCTGCCACCTGTGTTATGAACTTCGACGATGCCAAAGGCTGGATTATCGGTGAGCCGAACCAGGGGCTGGCGTGCATGTTCACTATGATGAACTACGAGCGACTGTCCATCGGGCTACAGGGCTTGGGGTTGGGTGAAGTTAGCTACCAGAGTGCTGTGGAATATGCGCGAGAGCGCCTACAAGGTCGCAGCGCCACCGGTGCGAAAAACCCGCAAGGACCGGCGGATCCGATCATTGTGCACGGTGATGTGCGTCGCATGCTGATGAACATGCGCGCCATCAATGAAGGAGGCCGTGCGCTGGCAGCCTATGTGGGCATGCAGCTGGATACGTCTAAGTTCAGCGAAGACGCGGAGGCCAAGAAGAAAGCGGAGGATCGGGTGGCGCTGTTGACGCCGGTCGCTAAAGCTTTCTTTACCGATCGAGGCCTGGACACCACCATTACCGGGCAGCAGGTATTTGGGGGCCACGGTTATATTCGTGAATGGGGTATGGAGCAGTTTGTTCGCGATTGCCGTATTTCCCAGATCTACGAAGGCACTAACGGTATTCAAGCGTTGGACTTAGCTGGCCGTAAAGTGGTCCGCAACGGTGGTAAATCCGTGGATGCTTTCCTGGCCGATGCCCAGGCCTGGGTGGATGCTAATGCCGATAATGCGCAGCTAGCCGCAGTAAAAGACGACCTGCAAGCGGCTTTGCTATTGCTGAAATCTTCCACCGATACACTGCTGGCCCAGGCCGGCAACAACCCGGATGCGATCAGCGCTGCTGCGGTGGAGTACCTGGATATCTTTGGTTATGTGCTCTACGCATGGCTGTGGGCGCAGATGCTAGCGGCCACCGATGACCGTGATGATGACTTCGCTAAAGCCAAACGTATCACCGGGCAATACTACTTTCAGCGTGTACTGCCAAAGGCCCAATCACTGGCTGCCCAGCTGAATAGCGGTGCGGATGCCATGATGAGCCTGGACGCGGAACAGTTCTGAGTGACAAGTTGAAGGTTCAACGTTAGAACGCGGGAGCAATTTCCCCGTACTGAAATCAAGAGGCCGCGCCCTGTGTTTGGGGGCGGCCTCTTGCGTTAAAAGCGTTGAGTAAAGTGTTCACGTTTCAACTTTGAACCCCTCTATGGAAACTGCATGTTCAGCGGTGAGCTGCCCTGTAGGCGTTGTGCTTGGGCTGGATTATCAATGAAGGGGTTGCGGTTACCCTGCAGTTTTTCAATCACATTATTGCGTTGGCGCTCTTCGTCAGTAACGGGGTCCTCCCTGCTCCAGCGTTGGTACATTTCCAGCGTGCCTAGCAGGGGCAATTCGTAACGCTCGTGGAGATAGAGCATGGCCCGTGCCACGTCACCTTTGGCGTTTACCGGGGGCTCGAACACTTGGAAAGATTGTTTGTAACCGCAATGAGCATTTTTATTCGTTGTATCGGGTAAATCGCCAAACAGGGTCCGCCGACGATCTAGTTCGGCGAGGCGGGTAACGGGGAAAAGGGCATGGCGGTCCTGGTAAATATCAGTGAACTGCGGATTGTTTCTGCAAAGACGGCTACTTCTGCAACCAAAGTGTTGTGCTAGACGGCGCTCATCGTAAATCTGCGTTACTAAAATGCGATCACCGAGTTGGAAAGGTTCCTGACAATAAAGAGTAGAGCCGCCATTAGGGTAGACTTGTTCGAGGAACAATGTATCCATGCCACCGGCGTAGCTGGCGGTAACCGGCAAACACGTTGCCAGCAGCGTCAGTATAATCTTCCGCATGTTGTGAATCCTGTCACATTCTTCTTATTACCATATTAGCCCCCAAGGCCATGATGACGGCTATCTGCAATGTATGCTTGGCAGATAGCTGGTGCCTATGGTGGGACTAGCGGTTGTTCAACAAAAGCGTCACACAGCTACGGATATGTGCAGTGATCGCTGTTTCATCGGGAAGCTGGCTGGGGACCAATAGAGCACAGAGTTGAAAGTCCGCCTTGACCATCCCGAAAAACTGCCGGGCAGCATGATCGCTAGGGCTGGGGCCGGGGAGTTGTCCGCGGTCGTGAAGGCACTGGAGGTAAAGCTGTAATTGTTCCTGTAAAAATTGAGGCCCGGCCGCATATACCGTTTCTCCGAGTTCCGCAAAAGCGGCCCCTTCTGCAATCAGCAAGCGGTACAGTTCCAAGTTAATCGGATCCGTCAATGCTTTGACGAAAGCATGCCCCAGCAGCTCAAGGCCTTCCTGGGCGGGTAGGTCGTCCACCTCTAGGTTGCGAATATCGTGAACCATCTTGTGAGCGTGATGAGTGATGATCGCGCTGAACAGTCCCCGTTTGTCACCAAAATATTCATACAGGCTGCGGCGTGAGCCGCCTGCTTCAGCAATGATCATATCTAGCGTGGTGCGTGCGTAACCGTGCTGTAGGAAGGTATGTGTGGCGGCATCAAGTAAGGCCTGGCGCCGTCGTTGGCCGCGTGCGGTGATCTGCTGAGTCATGAATAAGTCCTGTGCTGTTACCTAATGGTATTGAGCAGGACACTTTTCGGCAATGACGAGACGTGCCAGTACACAGGGCGTAGCGGCAAGAAGAATGGCCCAAATGGGATTAGCGGGCCGAAAATAAAGTTGATTTATAAATAAGAATCAATATCATTGCGATTCTCTTCTGTAGCTGTTCCCTGTCCAAGGAGGCGGACATCCTCATGACGCTTATGGGCCTATTGTTTTCCAGTCGAAAAAAAACCTTTGCAGCAGTGGCGGTGCTGAGTGTGTTGAGCGCTGTGCTTAGCGTCGCGGTGTTAGCCTTCATCAGTCAGCGCTTACTGGCCGGAGGCGCTGATCTGCCCGTTGTATTGCTGCAGTTCGTTTTGCTGTTAGTGGCGTTATTTGTCACCGCTACCTTGGCACAGGTGACCTTGCATGTGCTTGGCCACAGGATGGTCTATGGCTTACGCAGGGATCTGGTGCGTCGAGTGCTGGCAACAGACATCGAGCAGTTGGAAAAAGTGGGAGGGCCGCATCTGCTGGCAGCGTTGAGCACCGACCTGCGTAACCTGACCATTGCCTTTGTGCATCTGCCAGAACTGGTTTACGGCGCGGCGCTTAGTGTGGCGGCTCTGGGATGGCTTGCCTGGCTGGCGCCGGGATTGTTTGTGGTTACCGTGGTCTGGTTGCTGGCAACCGCTGTGATGGGGGTCTGGTTGGTTGGCCGTATCAATTTCCATATTGGCAAGGTGCGCGAAGGGGACGACCACCTGTATCAGGATTATCAGGCCATGATTGATGGCCGCAAGGAGCTGGCATTGAACCGGCCTCGAGCCGCCCGTTTTTTTGATGAAGAGTTTGATGGCCATGCCCGCGCCTACCGGGATCATGTTACTCGGGCGGATATCTATAACGGTCTGGCGGGCAATATGGCCAATGTGCTGGTGCTGGCGTTGATTGGTGTGCTGTTTTATCTGGCGGTTGGTCAAGGGTGGGCTGATGCTAATACTGCGTCGATTTTTGCGCTGACGATTCTGTTACTGCGTACACCGTTGATTGGTGCGGTGGCGGCCTTGCCAACACTGCTGTCGGCACGGGTGTCTTTGCGCAAGCTAGCCGGGCTGCAACTGGCTGCTGATTCTGCTGACCTTCTGCAAAGCACCAGCAATACGCTGTCCGGCTTCAGTACTCTTAGCTTGCAGGGCGTGTGTTACCACTACCCAGAGCAGGACGGAGCACCAGGTTTTGCGGTGGGGCCGCTGGATATCACTATCCGTCGTGGGGAACTGATTTTTGTGCAAGGGGGCAATGGTAGTGGTAAGAGCACTTTTGCGCGTTTGCTGACGGGATTGTATCGGCCTCAGCAGGGTGAGCTGATAGTCGATGGCGAGCCCGTTACGGAATCAACCCGGGTGGCTTTTCGACAGCTTTTCTCTTCTGTTTTTACCGACTTCCATTTGTTCAGTCGCTTGCTCAAAGGCGATGGGACAGACGTGGCTAGCGCAGACGTGGATGCTTGGTTGGCCACCTTGGGGATGCAGCACAAGGTACGCGAGCAAGACGGGCGACTTAGCGATATCCGTTTCTCCCAAGGTCAGCGCAAACGTCTGGCACTGTTAATGGCGGTGGTGGAAAGCCGAGACTGTTTATTGCTGGATGAATGGGCAGCGGACCAGGATCCGCAGTTCCGGCAGTTTTTTTATCTCGATCTGCTGCCCCGGCTGCAGGCTACCGGTAAAACCATTATTGCCATTACTCACGATGATCATTACTTCGATCGTGCAGATCGCTTGTTGAAAATGGACGCTGGCCGTTTGCAGGAAATAGACGATTTGAGTGCTCGTGAGAGTGTTCAGGTATTGCGTGAAGCTAGCCTTTAGATCACCCCCTCGAAAATAGAGTGTTGCGTGTTTGAGCTTTCAGCGCTTGCACGCGTTGTTATTCATCCTGTCACCGGCGAGGAAGCCATGAGTATTGATAATCCTGAAACGGAATTCACCGTCGTCATCAATGACCAAGAACAGTACAGCATCTGGCCTACCTATCGTCCGGTTCCGGCAGGTTGGAAAACCGTTGGTGTCACTGGCAACAAGACTGAATGTCTTGAGCATATTAATCAGAGTTGGACGGATCAGCGCCCACGTCGCCTGCGTGATGCGCAAGCGTCCTGATTTCTCTTGCGCCTGCCCTAACGCCAAGGAGCTGATATGACCTGGTCTGCCAACGAAAATCTAAACCCGGGGCCGGACTGGGCCCCGCTTTCCTGTTCACAACAACGCTTGTGGCTTTTCACGCGGCTCTCTGCGCAGAGTACGGCGTATAACCTTGGCGCCATGCTGTGGCTGGAGGGAGAATTAAACCCAGAAGCACTCGAGCAGACCATTAATTATGTGATTGCACGGCAAGATATTGTGCGGGTGCAATTTGCCGAACGCGATGGGCAGGGGTGGCAAAGAATTGCGCCACATGAAGACCGGGTCTTGCAGTGCGAGGACGTTAGTAATAGGGCGGATCCGGTGGCGGCCGCTTATGCGTTGGGCCATGAGTTTAATGCGACGCCGTTTGATCTGGAGACGGATTCGTTGATGCGGTATCGGTTGGTAAAATTGAATGAGCAGCGACACGTGCTGCTGATTTCCCTACACCATATTGTGGGCGACGCCTGGTCTCTGGGCGTATTCATGCAGGAATTTCTGTATGCCTATAGCGCCTTGCGGGAGGGTTTAGAGCCTAAGCTACCGTCACTGGAAACCCGCTATCTGGATTGGGTGAAAACCGAAGTGCAGTGGCTTGCCAGTGAGAACGCGAAATCACAGCTAGAGTACTGGGTTGAAACGCTGGAGCACGAAGGTGAGCCGCTGGCGTTGCCGCGTCTGTCACCACAAAGTGGGGTATCCAACGCGGCGCGCTATCGCGATTTCTCCCTTAGCATTGAGCAAACGCAGCGACTGAAAAAGTTTTCCAGAACGCAGGGGGTTAGTCGCTTCACGGTATTGCTTTCGGTGCTGCAGTATCTGCTCTTTCGCATATCAGGGCAGTCATTAGTTCGCGTTGGCGTGCCCAGCGCGAACCGTAATAGCAGTAACCAGCTTTTGATGGGATTTTTTGTCAATAATCTGGTGGTGCAGGGCGAAGTGTTGCCAGCCCAATCAGTCAGTGATTGGATTGCCCATATTCACCATGCATTGAGTAACGCAAAAAAACATCGAGATATTCCCTTCGAGAAAATTGTCGATGAGCTCAGTGATTCCCGTCGTGCTGGAAGTCACCCTTTGTTCCAAGTGGCGTTTAACTATCGTCAGCAGGGCAAGGGGTTGAGCTTAAACTTGGGAAACCTGCTGGTGCGGGTGGAAGATCTACCGGTAACGGAGACGCCATTTGATCTAGTGCTGGATGCCTGGCCAGATGAACACGGCGGCCTGACGCTACGTTTGGTTTATGGTGAGGGTATTTTCGATGATGCTTTCGCTGAGCGAATGGTCGCTGGTTTTGAGCAGGTGCTGGATCAGTGGCTGCAAGCCCCCGCGTTACCGTTGACAGAAAGCGCCGCACTGGTCCCGGGTGACGTAGCTTTACTGCAAGAGTGGGGTCAGGGTGAAGGCGAGTGGCAAGCGACGAGTTTTGTGTCCTTATTCTCGCAGCAGGCGGCAAAGCGGGGCGATGCCATTNGTGCACGGTGGCACTCGCGTGTCGTTTGCCGAACTGGACGCGCGCTCTAATCAGCTGGCCCGTTACTTGATGGGCCAAGGCGTGAAAGCGGATCAAGTGGTGGGGGTGTCGTTCGAACGTGGCGTCACCATGGTGGAAGCCTTTATTGCGGTGATGAAAGCCGGTGGTGCTTTTCTGCCGCTGGACCCAGGGTATCCCGCCGATCGTTTGCGCTACATGCTGGAAGACAGTGGCGCGAGCCTGCTGCTCACCTCCTCTGACCTGATCGACACCCTGCCGAGCGTTGAAGCCGTTAACCCCATTGCGGTCGATGAGCTTTCGCTGGACGATTTTGCCTACGGCATCCTTAACGAAGAACCGCACCCAGACCAGCTCGCCTATGTA